>CAYNOM010000137.1:11352-11827 GCA_964398415.1 uncultured Polyangiales bacterium
GAGGATGATCAGCCACACTGGGACTGGAACACGGACCAGACTCCTACGGGAGGCAGCAGTGGGGAATCTTGGTCAATGGGCGAAAGCCTGAACCAGCGACGCCGCGTGAGTGATGAAGGCCTTCGGGTTGTAAAGCTCTGTGGGGCGGGACGAAAGACTTCGGCGCGAATAGTGTCGGAGGTTGACGGTACCGCCTTAGCAAGCACCGGCTAACTCTGTGCCAGCAGCCGCGGTAAGACAGAGGGTGCAAACGTTGTTCGGAATTACTGGGCGTAAAGCGCGTGTAGGCTGCTCGGAAAGTCGGATGTGAAAGCCCTGGGCTCAACCTAGGAAGAGCATTCGAAACTTCCGAGCTCGAGTTTCGGAGAGGAAGGCGGAATTCTCGGTGTAGAGGTGAAATTCGTAGATATCGAGAGGAACATCGGTGGCGAAGGCGGCCTTCTGGACGATGACTGACGCTGAGACGCGAAAGCGT
>CAYNOM010000138.1:0-7524 GCA_964398415.1 uncultured Polyangiales bacterium
GCATGGGCGACGCACCCGAGGTGTTCAGGGTCGATGATGATGGGATGCTGACGGTGCTTCAGGCCGAGCCGGCCGAGTCGCTGCGCGAGAAGGTTGAGCTCGCCGTGCGGTACTGCCCAACAGGCGCCATTCGCGTCGAAGTCTGAGAGATAACGCACAGCGGTCGCACCTGCGTCACCGCTGTGTGAGAGTTCCCCCAGCCGTTCGGTGCAGGGTTCGCGAATATGCCGGCCGGAGGCGGTATGCAACGTGCTGGTTGGTTAGCTTGGGCATTCGCGTTGAGCACGGTGGGGTGCTCGGCGAGCGGGAACGACAAGGGCACTGCGCTCGACCCGATCGGCGGGGGCAACGGCGGCGGAGACAGCGACGCCGGAGCCGGTGGCGGCGGTGGCGGCGGCAACGGCGGCAACGGTGCAGGCAACAATGGCCAAAGCGGCAGCGGCAATGGCGCGAGCAACGGCGACGAGTTTTGCGAGTCCGTCACCGTGCGCGCCGAGAAGACCATCCCCGACCTCATGATCGTGCTCGACAAGAGCGCCAGCATGGTGTGGGTGGGCTGCGATCAAGCTGACGCGCAAACGGCTAACGCGCTGGGCTGCCCCAACGCTGACCCTCCCTACGATCAGGCTTTCGATCGCTGGGAGCCGAGTGTGTCGGCCATCAAGACCATCACCGCCTCGCTCGAGGATCGCGTGCAGTTCGGCCTGATGGTGTTTCCGATGCCGGACATCCCGAACCCGATCTTGCCGGGAGTGCTCGCGCCCACCACCTGTCAGCCCGGTGAGGTATTGGTGGCGCCGGCGCTCAACAATGCGGGGCAGATCGCGACAGAGCTCGATGCAGAGGTGCCCGATGGCACCTCCACCCCGATCGCGGGCACCCTGCGCGCGGCCCACGATTTCCTCGGCTCCGGCATCGCGGCCCCCGATGAGGTCGTTCCGCCGAAGTTCGTGCTACTCGTGACCGATGGGTTCCCCAACTGCAGCGTAGACAACCAGCCTGCGGCGCTGATCGGTAGCCCTTCGCTCCAGCAGTGCCAGATGGACGCCTACAACGAGGTCACCTCGCTGCAGCAAGACAACATCAAGACGTACGTCATCGGCTACGACACCCGCACGACGCCGGAGCTTGCGACCATCCTCGACGAGCTGGCGCGCCGCGGCGGCACGGGCGACACCGCCCACCGTCCCGTGGAAGACGAGGCCTCGCTGCTCGCCGCCATCGACGCCATCGCGGGTGAGGTGGCAAGCTGCACCTATCAGCTCGAGAAGGCTCCGGGCGACCCCACCTACGTGCGCGTCACGCTCGACGGGATGGACCTCAAGCTCGGCGACCCCGATGGCTGGGAGCTGTCAGACGACGCCACGATCAACCTGCGCGGCTCGGCGTGTGACACGATTCAGGACATCACCACCAAGCACAAGCTCGACATCAACGTCGAGTGTGACCCCGTGTTCATCCAGTAGCTGACGCGCGCCGCCCGTTTCTCTCGCATGCCCCTTTCGACCCGTGTGGTAGGAAGGGGCATGGGCGTTGCGGGGGCACGGATCGGCGTTGCGGTAGGCTTCGTATGGCTCGCGCTCGGCTGCGCAGAGACGAAGACGTCGACAGGGCGCCCGGCCGATGCTGCGGTCGATGCCGCAGGCGGGCCCGATGCAGGCGGTGATGGCTTCGTCCCGCGCTGCAAGAGGTCGAACCCGCAGCGTGAGGCCTTCTTTGGCGACCTTCACGTACACACGGCCCTGTCACTGGATGCCAACCTGCAGGGGACGCGGCTGCGTCCCGCCGAGGCCTATCGCTTCGCGCGCGGAGAGCCGGTGGGCTTGCCACCCTACGATGCGGACTCAAAGCCCCTGCGTACGCTCTCGCTCGAGCGCCCGCTCGATTTCATCGCGCTGAGCGATCACGCCGAGTTTCTCGGGCTCGTCACCACGTGCCTGTCGCCCGAGCTCGAGGGCTACGACAGCGCCGAGTGTACGCGCTATCGAAGCGATCCCGATGGCTCGTTCGTCACCCTGAATGCACAGCTCGGCAAGGCGCAGGGCTCAGCCGATCACATCACACCGTGCACGGCCGACAACGCCTTCTGCGGGTCTGCTGCGCTCAGCGCATGGAACGAAGTGAAGGCGAGCGCCGCCCAGGCCAACGACGACAGCGCCGACTGCAAGTTCACAGCCTTCGTGGCCTATGAGTGGTCGGCCTCTCCCGGCACCAAGAATCTCCATCGCAACGTCATCTTCGCGAACGACGACGTGCCCGCGCTGCCCTTCAGCTACTTCGATGGCAACCAGGAGGAAGACCTCTGGGATGCGCTCGACCGCGATTGCTTGAAGAGCGCTGGCGGCTGCGACGCGCTCACCATCCCTCACAACTCCAACGTCTCTGCGGGGCTGATGTTCGAGACGGTCGATGGGCAGGGCAGGCCATTCGATGCCGAGTACGCCGCGCGCCGTGCCGCCTTCGAGCCGCTCGTCGAGATCTTTCAGCACAAGGGCAGCAGCGAGTGTCTGCCGAGCATGGGCCCCGATGAGCTGTGCAGCTTCGAGATCATGCCCTACAACCTCTTGAGCACCACGGCCCTCGGCGGCGCACCCAACGAGCAGGTGCCCTCGGACTACGTGCGCGACGCGCTCGGCGTGGGGCTCGCGCTCGAGCAAGAGCTCGGCAAAAACCCCTTCGCCTACGGCTTCGTCGCGAGCACGGACACCCACCTCGCCATCGCCGGTGCCGTCGACGAGAGCAGCTTTCCTGGGCACGGCGGTGCAGGCTCGAACGCGCGCGAAAGCTTGCCTCCCGGTCTCGTCGACAAGGCTTGGCTCAACCCGGGCGGGCTTGCGGTGTTGTGGGCCGAGGAAAACTCGCGCGAGGCGCTGTTTTCGGCCATGCGCCGCAAGGAGGCCTACGGGACGAGCGGTCCGCGCATCGTGCTGCGCTTCTTCGGCGGCGCCGACCTCCCTGACGACCTGTGCGGGCGCTCCGATTTCGTCGAGCGCGGTTACGCCGACGGGGTGCCCATGGGGGGACGCTTGGCCCTTGCTTCGTCCTCCAAGAAACCACGCTTTGCCGTGTGGGCGCTGCGCGAGGCGGGCGCCGCCGCGCACCCAGGAGGGCTGCTCGAGCGCGTGCAGATCATCAAGGGTTATCTCGACGCCGGCAAGGTTCGCTACAGCATCCACGACGTAGCCGGCGGGGTGAGCGCTGCGGACGTCGACCCCGCGACCTGTGCCCCGCGCGGAGAGGGGCACGACGAGCTGTGCGCCGTGTGGAGCGACGACGACTTCGACGCCTCACAGCCTGCGTTCTACTACGCGCGCGTGCTCGAGAACCCGAGTTGCCGTTGGCACAGGCGCGCGTGTCTTGCCGGGGGGGTCGACTGCGCACGCCCTGAGACCGTGACCGAGGGCTTCGAGGGGTGTTGCGACGGCTTCCCGGACACCGTGCAGGAGCGCGCCTGGTCGAGCCCGATCTTCCATCGTCCGGAGTGACGTGTGCGGCACCTGGTCGCCTTCTTCGTCCTCGGTGGACTTCTGTTCGCCCTCACCCGCGGCATGGAGGGGTGCGAAGAAAGAGAGCGCCCGCGCCTCGTGGTGAACGTGGGCACAGATGCGCCGGCCGCTGACGTCGAGCGGGCGATCGATCAGGCGGTGCTGTTTCACGAGGCGCTCGCGCGCGGCGCTGCGCTCACCGATCCCGTGGTGCGTGCGCAGCTCGCCGCGCACATGGGCCTCACGCCGGACACCGCGCCGGGCACGCGCGAGATCGAGCTGGCACGGGCGCTCGACCTCGGTGTCGCGCGCGCCGACCCCTCGATTCGCGAGCGCCTTGCATTCCAAGCGTTTCAAGTGCTGCGCGCCGAAGCGCGGCTCGATGAGCCGAGCGACCACACACTGGCGGCGTACGTCGAGGCCCATCGGGCACGTTACCTCGCGCCAGAGCGCCTCGACCTCACCCACGTGTACGCGAGTCGAGAGCGACACGGGGCCATGCTCGAGCGACATGCCGAGGGCCTCGCTGCTCGGCTCGCTGCGGGGCTTTCTGAAGGCGACGCGCACCGCGTCAGCGATCCGAGCATTCTTCCCCTCTCCTATCGCGAGATCGCCTCGGCCGAGCTCGACCATCGCTTTGGGCCGGGGTTTGGAGCCGCGGTGTCGAAGGCTCCCCTCCGCACGTGGTCGGGGCCCATTGCCTCGAGCTACGGCCTTCACTTCGTGTGGGTCGAGCGTCGCGTCCCTCAGCGCATGCCCGAGCTGTCTACCATTCGCGCGCGTGTGCGAGCCGACTACCTCGAGGACCAGCGCAACAGCGCGGCGCGCGAGGCGCTCGCCCGGCTTCGGCAACATTACGAGATCGAGCTCGTGCGGGGGGCACCGTGAGGGCGCGAGGTGTTCGCGGGTGGGCCGCGCTCGCTCTGACTTGGCTCGTCGTGAGCGGTCTCGCGAAGAGCGCCCATGCGCACCCGCTCTCGCCCGCGTCGCTCAGCCTCGTGGAGGTCCAAGCGTCCGAGTTTCAGCTCGACCTACGTCGGCCGCTGCGCATCGCCGACGCCCTCGGGATCTCCTTTCCGTCGTCGTGCGTCGAGCGTGTGGCCCAAGAGAGCCTCGAGCCGCCCGACTTCCGCCAGCGTCGCGCGGTTCTGCGCTGCACGAGCGCGATCGAGGGGCAGCGCCTGCGCATCGATGGGCTCGAGCCAGGCGGCGCTGGGGCCATGCTCTACCTGCGCTTTCTCGATGGTCGCGTCGTGCGCGCGGTGCTCACGGCCGATGCGCCGAGCTTCGTGGTGCCCCACGCGTCCACCCGCAGCGATGTCTTCGTCGACTACCTCTGGCTCGGCATTGCGCATTTGCTCAGCGGCGCCGATCATCTGCTGTTCGTGCTCGGGCTGATGCTGCTCGTGCAGGGCACGCGACGTATCGCCCTCACCCTGACGGCCTTCACGCTCGGTCACAGCCTCACCTTGTCGGCTGCGACGCTCGGCTTTCTGCGCCTGCCCCAGGGTGAAGTCGAGCTCGGCATCGCCCTGAGTCTCGTGCTCGTGGCGCTCGAGGTCGTGCGGGGGAGGGTGCGACCGCGCGAGCCCTTCGTGTTGGCTTCGGCGTTTGGCCTGCTGCACGGCTACGGGTTTGCCGGCGCCCTTTCCGAGACCGGCCTACCGCCCCACGAAATCCCGCTGTCGCTCTTTGCCTTCAACCTCGGAGTCGAGGTGGGCCAGCTCGGCGTGGTGCTCGTGCTCCTGCCGTGCGGCTGGCTTGCATCGCGACTCTCCGAGGCGTTCCGTGCGCGCCTGCGCGTCGCCTGCGCCTACGCGATGGGCGCGGTCAGCGCCATGTGGTGCATCGAGCGTGCGCTGCTCCTCGTCTGAGACCCGGGTCACGCGGCCAGGATGCGCGCCACGCCGTGCTGGGCCTCCCGCAGCCCGAGCTCGATGCGCGCGGACCACACGTCCGCCATCGAGTCACTGCAGGAGCACAGGTAGAGCTCGAGCCCGTCGATGCGCACGCTGCGCACGTGCACGTAACCGGCGTCGAAGCGCGTGCCGAAGGGAACGAAGCCCTGACGCGCCACGATCGGTGAAAGCGCGGCGAGCTCGTTGCACACGTCGAGCTCTCCGGCGTGCGAGAGCGACAGCCCGTCCCGGTCTGCGAGCACGATGGCTTCGAGACCCGCTTCCTGTCGAATGTGCTCGAGTTGATAGCCGAGCGCGGTGTGGGTGTCGTTCGAGCGTCGTCGCCTTCGTTCGGTGCGAATCGTGGGCATCGCGTCCTCCAGTCCAGCCGAAATCGTTCCGGAGCCAGACTCAAAAGGGCAACAAAGCGGCACGCGAGAAGGCTGTTAGGCCACGTTTGCGGCCCGCTCGTCAGCGTTTGGCGAGCGCAGCCAGGACGATGGGCAGGACGCGCAGCGTCGCGCTCATGTCCGGTCGGTAGTGCAGAAACAGCCCCGACAGGGTGCCGATCACGCGTCCGAGCATCACGAACTCGCTCGGAAGGCGTGTGATCGGGTCGTCCTCGATCGTGCGTGCCATGTTGGCCATCTGG
Source organism: uncultured Polyangiales bacterium (assembly GCA_964398415.1). GTDB lineage: Bacteria > Myxococcota_A > Polyangia > Polyangiales > DASUME01 > DASUME01. The sequence goes on from CAYNOM010000138.1 coordinate 6,036, forward strand.
CCGAGTACGTCCGCCTGCGAGGGCCAGTCGCCGCCCTTCTGCTTGGCCTTCTTCACTTCGTCGAGCACGAGCTTGGCGTAGGCGGCGAGGCCCTCGCGTGAGCCGCTGTCGGTCTCGAAGCCGAGCGCGGCCATGGCGTCGGCCATCGCGTGCGGATCTGCGGCGAACGTGGCGCGCACGAGCGCGATCAGTGCCTGCTTGCGCTCGGCATCCACCTCTCGCGAGCAGCCGAAGTCGAGCAAGACGAGCTTGCCTTCATCGGTGGCGAGCATGTTTCCGGGGTGGGGATCGGCCTGGAAGAAGCCGAGCTCGAGCACCTGTCGCGCGTAGGCCTCGAGCACCCGCACGAGCAACGTCGAGAGCTTCCCTTGGGCCTCGCCATCGCCGCCATCACGCGCCTCGCGCAGCCGATCGAGCACGCGCGTGATCTTGTCGCCCTGCATCATCTCGGTCACGAGCATGCGGCTCGTCGACAGCTCGAAGATGACGCGTGGCGCCGAGATCCAGGCATCGTTCTCGAAGAACTCGCTCACGTGACGCGTGGCCTCGGCTTCGCGGGCGTAGTCGAGCTCGGCCCCGATCATCTCGCGCACCTCGCCTACGATCGTGTCGAAGTCGAGCGGCGGCAGATGCTCGGCGAGGCCGCGGGCGAACAGCTCGAGTAGCTCCATGTCGAGCAGCACGAGCTCGCCGATGTTGGGCCTTTGCACCTTCACCGCCACCTTTCGTCCATCGCGCAGGGTGGCCGTGTGCACCTGGCCAATGCTCGCGGCGGCGAGGGGCGCCTCTTCGAGGCTCTCGAAGGCCTCCTCGAGCGGGCAGCCGAGCTCCCTCTCGATGGCGCGCCGGATGGCATCGAACGGCACCTCGGGTGCCTGGTCTTGCAGCTTTTGCAGATGCACGATCCAGGCGTCAGGCAGCAGATCGGGCCGCGCCGACAGCATCTGCCCCACCTTCAAGAACGCACCTCCCTGGCGCACGCTCAGCTCGTAAAAGCGCTGGGCGCTCGCGTTGTGAAGCTCTTCGAGAGCGCGCTTTGCGCGTTCCTTCGACATGAACGCGGCCTTGGTCGCGTGCAGCCGATAGCCGGTCGCGATGCGGGTGAGGGCGAGACCTGTGATGGTCAGCCGGCCGAGGCGCTCTGGCCACACCGACAGCTCGTTCGCGAGGGCGCGGCCCCCTGCGACCACGCGCCCGAGGCTGCCTTGCACACCGGTGACGGCTTCGCGTGTGCGGGCGCCGATCTCGCGCGCCTGCCAGGCGGTTTCCTCGATGGCCACCAGCACGGCATCCACGACGCGCAGCCAGGCCCGGATCTGCTCGCGTGGGTCGAGCTGGGTCGGGTCGGCGTCGGCGACGCCGGGGCGTCGGCGCGCGTTGCGTGAGGCGCTCTGGGTCGATCCAAGCATGGGCTCTCCTTCGTCATCGTCCGTATGACACGGAATGTGTAATACGAAAGATGACGCGGGCGCAAGCCCGGATTGGAGTC
>CAYNOM010000138.1:7624-11818 GCA_964398415.1 uncultured Polyangiales bacterium
CCGACGAGGCTTTGGCGTCTGCTTCTTCGTTCATCGCATCGAGGCAGCTCTGACAGAGCCAGACCCTTGGCAGACCAGGTTTCTCCACGAGGCCCATGTGGGCGCGTTCGCCGCGGGAAATGGCCGTATGGCAGCGGGCACATTGGGCCGCTCGGTTGAGCGTGAGCTCCTGCCAAGCGTAGACCAGCGCGAGGGGGCTCGCGAGCGCCTGGCCGCCGGGGCCCTCGGTCGGTGTCGTGGCAGCGTCCAGTGGCGCGCCCTCGGTTTGTTCGTCCGAGTCCGGCCCAGACGGCTCGACGATCTCGACCTCGAAATCGAGCGTATTGTCGAGGTCGTCTTCCGGAGGCGCCGGGCTGCTCTCCCGGTGCGATGTCTCCCCGCGGGCGGTGGCAGCGAGGCGCTGTGCATCTCGCTGGAATGTCTTGGCCATCTCCACCGAATCGGTGACGACCCGATCGACCTCGACCACCACGTTGTCCACCAGGTTGAACGTGTCCTCGAGCACGTTGCGAATCAGGTGGGACACGGAGAGGCGGCGCTTGCGCGCCTCATCCTTGAGCGTGCTCTCCAGGTCCTGAGGCACGCGGGTCTGGATCAGTCGGTCCTTGCGCTGTCGGTCGGTCATGGCCCAATCGCATTAAACACGAAAAGCCCGCGTGTGGCGCGGGCCGTGTGGTCAAACGTGAGGCGTCTCGCTCAGCGGCCTTCGAGGGCCTTGCGCGCACGCTTGCGACGGTTTCGCTCCGCCTCCGCTTGCTTCTTGCGGCGCTTCACGGAGGGCTTCATGTAGCTGCGACGCTTCTTGAGCTCGCGCATGATCCCTTCGGAGGCCATCATGCGCTTGAGCTGCTTGATCGCACGCTCTACGCCGCGTTCGCCAACTTCGACCTCGACGGGCTTGCACTGAACGGGATCGCCAACCATGAGAGTCCTTTCCTAGGGCCCAAGGTTTGGCTCGGCGGGCCTCCGATTTCAAGGCGCGAATTACAAATACTTGGGGTTTCGCATGGCTCGTGCCGAAAGGTTTCGTCGCCCGAGCGCACTCTATATGCTGCCCCAGTGCCGCGTCGTCGCCGTCGATCCCGCCGTAGATTCAAGCCTTTGCGTCGCTTCAACGGGCTCTTCGCGCACGTCGCGCTGGGGGCCCTTTGCCTCGTCTTCGCGATCAACGTGGCGGTGAGAAGTCTCGGGGGCGAGGTGGGTCTCTTTTCGATCGAGCGCCTCGTCGACCGGACCTTCGCCCTCGCTTTTCTGTGCGCGCATCAGCTGCGGGGGCCGTTCAGCACGGACCTCGCACCCGAGAACGCCGTGCGCGCGGCGGCCCTGCGCCACGGGGTCTCGACCCGTCTCGCGCTCGCCGTGGCACGCGCCGAGTCGGACTTCGTGCCCACGCGCATCAGCGGTGCCGGCGCCATGGGGGTCATGCAGCTCATGCCGCAGACGGCGCTCGCGCTCGGCGTTTCGGACCCGTTCGATCCGGCGCAGAACGCAGACGGCGGAGTGCGCCTCTTGGCCGAATTGCTCACGACTTATCGCGGTGACGTGCGTCGCGCTCTCGCTGCCTACAACGCAGGACCGACGCGCGTGACGCACAAGCCAGCGTCAGCTTGGCCCGCGGAGACGCGTCACTACGTCGCGCGGATCGTCGCCTCGCTCTGATGCTGCGCGTCGTTTGCGCGATTTCGCGGGAAAAAGACGCAGAAAAAGCGGTGCCTGCGCGCAGCCTGGTTCAAGATGAGGAAGTTGGTTCGTTCTTCATAAATGGGTGGTCAGGAGGGTGCGTATGGCGTTGCACGCTCGGCTGCGCGCGCTTCTCGTCGCCGGGCTCTCGCTCGGGACGCTGGCGGTTTGTGCGTTGCCGTCAATCTCGTTGGGTGAAGGAATCGTCGGCCGGGGCCCGGGCTCGCCTGCGGCCAAGGCGCCCGCCAAGGGGGCATTCATCGATCGCGTCAGCGTCGAGGGGCAGCGCGCACGAGGGCTGTACATTACCTATCCCTACATCAGCATCTACAAGCCGAGCGGCGTCGCGCGGATGATCAAGCGCGCCCAGCTCGACACGGCCGTCGTCGACCTCAAGGACGACCAGGGCCGCATCAGCTATCGCACCGAGGTCGGGCCGCTCAAGCCTCAGATCGTGAGCGAGCCGGTCGACATGAAGGCGGCCGTGCAAGAGCTCAAGGACGCGGGCCTGTACACCGTGGCGCGCATCGTGTGCTTCAACGACCCGCACCTGCCGAAGCGCGAGCCCGACCGCGCCATCATCGATGGCCGACCCAAGTACGAAGGTAAGAACAAACCCTGGGTCTCCTGGGGCACGGGCGACACCTGGCTCAACCCCTTCGACACGCGCAACCACGATCTGTTCGTGGAGATGTCGAAGGAAGCGGAGGCCATGGGCTTCGACGAGGTGCAGCTCGATTACATCCGCTTCCCCGTCGATGCGGGCACGAGCTATGCCCAATATCCGGGCGAGACCGACACCCTGCGGCGCTTCGTGTTGCTCGACCTCTTGCGACGCATCGACGCCGAGATCGAGATCCCGCTCGGGGTCGATGTGTTCGGACTGACCGCCATACGTCGTGGTGACCCCACGGGCCTTGGGCAATCGCTCACCGACTGGACCGCCCATGTCGAGGTCTTCTCGCCCATGCTCTACGTCAATGCGATGCCGGGCTGGCGCGACGACGTCGAAGACCGCGGTCACGTGCTGGTGAAGGGGCCAACCTACATCCTGCGCCAGCGCGTGGGTCGGGGCCCTGTCATCCGGCCGTTCATGCAGGCCTTCCACAACGGCCTAGGCGACAAATGGAACGCCGACTTCATCACGCAGGCGATCACGGGCGCACGGCAGGGCGGCGCGGATGGCTTTCTGTTCTGGAATCCGGGCTCGAACTACGGAATGGTGCAACGAGGTGTGGCCAAGCTCGCCGCGGCGATCATGCCCTTTCCCCTTGGCGACCGCGCCGAGTTTCGCCGTGAGCTCTGGGAGAGCGGCGAGCACGAGCTGAGCCCCGAGTCCGAGCGCAACGAGAAGTTCGGCTGGTAGTGCGAACGACGGCTGGCCGCGGGCTCGCGCCTGCCTGCCCCGTCGTGCACACTTTCCACGCCCATGCCCATCGATCATCCCTGGTTCAACCCGGCGCTGCCGCGCGTGTGCGTGATCGGCGCGGGCTCCACGGGCATCGCCTTGTGCAAAGCGCTCAAGGACGCCCATGTGCCGTTCGTTTGTTACGAGCGTAGCGATCGCGTCGGAGGCAACTGGGTCTTCGGCAACAAGAATGGAATGAGCGCGGCCTACCGCTCACTCCACATCAACACCTCGCGCGAGCGCATGCAGTACCGCTGCTTCCCCATGCCGGCGGACTATCCCGACTTCGCGCACCACACGCTCGTCGCGCGCTACTTCGAGCACTTCGTCGAGCACTTCGAGCTGCGGCAGTTCATCCACTTCGAGAGTACGGTGAAGCACGTCTCACCTCCAAGCGACGGCGTGTATGAGGTCAGCCTGGAGGACGGCAGCGTTGAGCTGTTCGACGTGATCGCGGTGGCCAACGGACATCACTGGAGCCCGCGCTTTCCCGATCCGCCCTTTGAGGGAGCCTTCGACGGGATCACGCTGCACGCCCACGACTACGTCGATCCTTCGACGCCCCACGATTTGCGCCAGAAGCGCGTCGTGGTGGTGGGCATGGGCAACAGCGCCATGGACATCGCGAGTGAGCTTGGCCATCCAGGCGTTGCCGAACGCGTCTATCTCGCGGCCCGTCGCGGTGCTTGGATCGTGCCGAAGTACTTGTTCGGCCGGCCCCTCGACCAGCCACGGTCGGGTCTCGTGCCATCCTTCTTGCCTCTCGCTGCACGCATGGCGCTCGCGAGAGCCATCGTGACCGCCGCGGTCGGGCGCATGGAGGACTACGGACTACCCAAGCCCGATCACGATCCCGGCCAGGCGCATCCGACGATCTCGAGCGAGATCCTCACTCGTATCGGTAGCGGCGATGTGGTCCCGAAGCCCAACATTCGAGCCTTTCAAGGGCGTCGGGTACGCTTCACCGACGACAGCGTCGTGGAGGCCGACGCCATCATCTATTGCACCGGGTACGACGTGCGCTTTCCGTTCTTCGACGAGCGCTTCGTCAGCGCGAAGGACAACGACCTGCCGCTGTTTCGGCGCGTGTTCAAGCCGGATGTACC
>CAYNOM010000139.1:0-9688 GCA_964398415.1 uncultured Polyangiales bacterium
CGTCACCGTGCTCGACGTGAGCCACGAGCGCATGTCGTATCTCGAGGACGTGTTTGGCGCGGGCATCGAGACGCTGTACTCGAACCCGCAGAACATCGCCCAGGCGGTGCGCCGTGCCGATCTGGTGATCGGCGCCGTGCTCGTCACGGGTGCCAAGGCCCCCACGCTCGTGGACGAGGCGCTCCTGCACGAGATGGAGCACGGCTCGGTGGTCGTAGACGTCGCCGTCGATCAGGGCGGCTGCATCAGCACCTGCCGCCCCACCACCCACGACAACCCCACCTATACGGTGGATGGCGTCGTGCACTACTGCGTGCCCAACATGCCGGGCGCCGTGCCCTACACGAGCACCTTCGCGCTCACCAACGTCACCGCCCGCGTGGCCGAGGTGATCTGCGAGCGCGGTGTGGTCGAGGCGGTACGATCGAGCTCGGCCATCGCCCTCGGCGTGAACACCTGGGATGGCAAGTGCACGTACCAGGCCGTCGCTGAGACTGCCAACGTGCCCTACACCCCCCTCGCGCTCTGAGCCGCCAGCGAGCCGACTCAGCAGATGGTGCGACCTCGGTCGCGCACCTCAGAACGAGAGGGAGGGCGCGAAGTTGAGCGTCCACTGCCGCGGGGTGTTCGCCCCCGCGGCGCTGTCTGCGTCCCCCGGCGGCAGCACATCGAAGGCCATCTCAGCCGCGAACGCAAACAAGCGATAGCGCAGCTCGAGCCCGGCGAAGGCGCGGTAGCGCGTCAGGTTCAGCTCGCGAAACGACTGATCGTGCCCGATGTCGTCCTGCAGGTCGTTGCCGCTCAGCCCCTCAGCCATGCACACTGGATCGGTGCCGGCCGCACAGGCGGTGGCGTCGATGTTGGGCGTGAGATCGATGAGCTCGCTCGCGGCGAACACCCAAGTCACGCCGCCGCCTGCGTAGGGCGACAGCTTCATCACGCGACCGAGCACGATGTTCTTCGACAAGATCGCGTCCACGCCCACCGTCGTCAGCGAGAACTGCGCATCGCCGACCACCGTGGCGGCCGCACCGCGCACGGCGAGATCCGGCAAAGCCAGGGTGCGATAGCCCTCGAACAGCGCCCACTTGAGCGAGCCGCCCACCGTGAACAGGCTGGTGTTCCAGATGTGGCCGAGGTTTGCGCCGAGCGTGATGCCGAGCGGCAGGCCCTTGTGGAAGGCGACGCGACTCTGCGTCAATACGGGCGACACGTTTTCGTTGCGGCCGTCGCAAGTATCGACGGCGGACGGACCACGGCCCTCGGTACCGCGCTCCCAGTAACCGGCACCAGAGCTGATCCCTGTCACGCCTGTCTGCAGCGCCAGATCGAACCCGCGAGGTCCCGACGTCGTCACGGGTGCGAGGATCGGGGTCATGGCCACCGGTGCGAGCTGGGTCATCAGCTTGCGAAAGCTCGCTTGGTCGGGGCTCAAGGTCTGCCGCCCACCACTGCGCAGATCGAAGTCAGGTGCGCCCGCGAGCGTTCTGCCGCAGGACGCCCCCGGCTGGCTCAGGCGCGAGAGCGCGAGGTCCATCTCGTCCGCACGGGCAGTCGACACGGCACAGAGCAGCACGAACCCGGACAGCGCAAAGCCCAAAACCCGTTTTGACACGCGGCGAAGGCTATCGGACAGCCCTTGAACCCGTCAAGCCGCGGTGCCACCTTGCCCCTCACGTGCCCACCGGACCCAAGCTACGCTGCGAGCCAGCCTCCCCGCCCTTCCAGGTGTGCCTGGTGGAGCCCGAGATCCCCCCCAACACGGGAAGCGTGGCGCGCACCTGTGCCGCGACCCAGTCGATCCTGCACCTCGTCGAGCCCCTCGGCTTTTCGCTCGACGAGCGCGCCGTGCGCCGTGCGGGGCTCGATTACTGGCATCTCGTCGACGTGCGGGTCCACGCGACCTTTGAAGCTTTCGAGGCTTCGCGTCCCGACGGGCGCCTGCACTTCTTCTCGGCGGGTGCGACCCGTTCCTACCTGGAGGCCCCACTTGTGCCCGGAGACTGCCTGGTGTTCGGGCGTGAGTCGGTGGGGCTGCCGCGCGATCTCTTGGAAGCCCACCCAAACAGTGTATGGGGGATTCCAACGATCGGCGCCGTACGTTCGCTGAATCTCAGTAATGCCGTGAGCATCGTGCTCTACGACGCGCTGCGTCGGTGTGGCGTTCTCGACACAATTCGCCTCGAAGACCCTGGTGACGACTGAAGCAATTCCAAGCACTTGGGGGTCGCCGATTCTGCGCTAAACAGCGATAACGCCGCCAAAATACGCACACATGGCGCGCTGTCTCCGCATTTTCACGAATCCACGATCTTTGCAGTATCGAGGCGTAATTTTGGAGGGCCGGCTGAGATTCCATGCAAGCCTTACGTGCTCCCGGACATGGAGCGGTGAGGATATTGATGCACCACATCTCTCGCTTGCTCATCGCCAGTGCCATATGTCTCCTCGCGGGATCGTCCGCGCGGTGGGCGTCCGCCGAGCAGAGCGAGTCCACGCTGATGACCCCGAGGCCCACGCGCTGGCTGCCCGCCGAGGGCAATCGCTGCCGCAAGGTGCGAGGTTCCAAGCAAAAGATGTGCGACGGCCCGCGCCGCGTGCCTGAGCCCTATGGGGCGGCTGCGAACGTGGCCGAAGAGCTGGGTCTCGGTACGCGAAAGGCGGCGTCTCAGCTGTTGAGCCGCGCGCCAAAGACCGAGTGGGTCGAGGCCATCGAAGGAAGCGCCCAGCAGTCCATGCTCTGGCCCGTCGAGGGCGGACGCTTCGGGCGTGGCTTCGGCTACACGCGAAAGCACAAGCCCAAGCTACGCCACAACGGCATCGATATCGGCGCCGAAACGGGCGAGCTGATTCGCGCGGTCAACGATGGCATCGTCGCCTACTCAGACAATGGCGTGCGCGGCTTCGGCAACGCCGTGATGATCATCCACAAGGACGCGACGGTGTCGTCCTATTGCCACAACAACGCCAACTACGTGTTTGCGGGTCAGCAGGTTCGACGCGGTCAGGTGATTGGCGAGGTCGGCATGACGGGCATCGCGCGCGGGCCACACCTGCACTTCGAGTACTACGAAAGCGGTCGCGCGCGCGATCCGATGAAGCGCATGGTGGGCATTCCTTCGCGTCGCGGTGTCGCGGACGACAGCCTGCTGCACCTCTGATCGCGCAAGCGCTCGGCACCTCTGATCGCGCAAACGCTTGGAGCGCGAAACAGCGCGCGTCAGGCGATCTCGAAGGGCGCTTCGAGCGTCTCTTGCATGTCGTAGCGCGGGGTAAAGCCAAGCTCCGTGCGCGCGCGTGTGTCGTCGACCATGCACACGTAACGGATGTAGTCGATCTCGGGCGCAGGGAAATTGCCGAGCCGCGAGCGAAAGAGCGTGTTGATCGCCTGTTGTGCCACGAAGGATGGCACGGGAATCGAGCGCTTGCCGACGGCCGACAGCGCGCGTGACAGGGGCAACTCGCCCGGGCCGCGCACGTTGTACACGCCGCGCTTGTTCGGCTCGAGCGCAAGCTCGATCGCGCGCACGACATCGCGCTCGTGCATCACTTGGATCATGGGGTCAAAGCCCAGAATCGTGAGCGGACGATCCGCGCGCAGGTAGTTGCTCGGGGCATTGTGCACGCGCCCGAGGATGTTGCACGGGCGCAGGATGACCGTCTCGATCTCCGGGTGCTTCCACAGAAACGTCTGCGCGAGCATGTCGAGCTCGGTGAGATCACGGATCGCGCTGAAATGCTGGGCGCCGAGTAGGGGCGCTTCCTCGGTGAGGAACTGCGGGTTGTCGGGCTGCGGGCCGTAGACGTTGGCGCTCGACAGAACCACCACCTTCTTCACGCCGTAGCAGGCTGCCCACTCGAGCAAGTGCTGCAGCGCAACGACGTTCCAGCTGTGCCGCTCGCTCTCTGCGACCCGCGGATTGTGCATCGTGCCGAGGTGCACGAGCGCCTCGATCTGGCCCGACCGCAACACGTCACGGGCCTTCTTTCGACGCAGGTCTATCTGGTGATGGGTGATGTCCTTGGGTCGGTCCTCGAAGGGCCGGCGATCGATGCCCACGACCTGCGTGCGACGATGCAGCGAGCGCGTCACGAGACGCCCAAGCCGCCCACAGATCCCCGTGATCAGCACCCCCATGGGGCGCATTATCGAGGGGCGTCGACACGAGCGCAAGGCGAGCTCGCGCTGGGCTCAGTCGTGCCGAGCACGCGGTGAGAACCGCAGGGTAACAGGCTCTCCGTGGCACAGATTCGGCAGGCTTTGGCTCCAGATGAGCCTTCGGTCGTCACGGGTCACGTGAGCGACTCCTTGGTACGCGCAGCTTCCGTTGCAGCCTGCAGCATGTTCGCCAAGGGTGGCCAAGTAGAGCTCGACACAGCGCGGACACGAGGCGCGTACGAGCTCGACGCGAAGCTGTTCGGCGAAGCCTGCCCCCTCTTGGGTCAACCGAAAGGCATAGCCGCCGTGGATCTTCTCGATCTCGAGCGTGCCACGCAGCCCGTCGGCCACGAGGTCTGTGTTCGAGAGCGCGCAGCGTGCGGCAGACAGGGCCCAGGCGCCATCCTCGATGTTCGCTGGTGCCTCGTCCGCGTACACGGTACGCGAGCGCCGAGTGGGCGGTACGCTGCAGCCAAGCAGGGCGCACATGACGAGCACGGGCGCGGCTCGCTTCACCAAAAGATGCGCTCCCTCTGCCGCAGCCCCTGCTCCACCATGGTTTGAATCGTCATGCGCACCTTCTGCACGCGCGCATCGATCTCTGAGTCCTCCTCGTCGGGGTCCCCGCTGAAGCGCATGGGCGCGCCAAGGTGCAGGCGATAGCGAGTTGGCAGGGGCAGCGCCATGCCGAACAGAAGTTGGGGCAAGACTGGAAATGCTGGCATTCCAAGCATACGTGCGAGACCCTTCAGGTCGGCCACCGCCGGGTACTGCTCCTCGCCCCCGATGACAGCCACCGGCACGATCGGGGTCGAGGTCTCGATGGCCAGTCGCATGAACCCGAGACCAAACTCTTGCAGTCGGTAGCGTTCCCTGAATGGCTTGGCGATACCGCGCGCCCCCTCGGGAAAGACGAGGAGCGCGTTGTCCGACTCGAGCAGGCGCCGAGCATTGTCTGGAGCACCCAGCACCTGGCCGACGCGCGGAAACAGCGTAGCCACGAAGGGTAGCCGCTGCGCCCACTTTTCGACCATGCTGCGCGCCAGCACGGGTGGCGTCGCATCGAGCATCAGCGCGGACTCGATCAACATCCCGTCGATCGGCAGCTGCCCGGAGTGATTGGCGACGTAGAGCGCCCTGCCCCGCACCACGTGCTCGAGCCCGAACACCTGCGTTCTGAAATAGACGCGGTGAAGGAACACCGCCAGCGCGAGCACGTAGCGTGTGGTGCCGGGATCGAACCCGAAGGGGTCAAACCCCGCTTCGTTCTTGTGGGTGTGGATGGCGCGCAGGCGCGCATCGATTTCGTCGCCGTGCAGCCGCTCGGCAAGGCGCACGAGGCGATCGCCGACTTGGCTCTCGAGCAGAGACCGCCTCGACCGTCTCAGGCTCAGGGCGCGCTGCTCGACGTCCGTCATCGCCCCGATCCTGAACAAGTGGGCGCACGAGGTCAATGCGTGGGTTACGGCGGGCACGCCCCCTGGCCCGCGCCTATACTGGGGCCGCCATGACCTACAAAGCTGCTTTTCGCTGTGTCGCCGGCTGCCCGGGTAGCTGGCCCGTCACCCAGGTCATCTATCGCTGCCCCACCTGCGACGGGCTGCTCGAGGTGGCCCACGACATGGCGGCCCTGCGCGATCGCAGCGCCATCGCGTGGATGAAGCTGTTCGAGCAGCGCTACAAGACCACCCAGTGGCCCTTCGGCAGCGGCGTCTGGGGTAAGAAGGAGTGGGTCATGCCCGACCTCCGAGACGAGAACATCGTCTCCATGGACGAGGGCGGCTCGAACCTGTTCTGGGCCGAGCGCTACGGTCGCTCGCTCGGCATCGAAGACCTGTGGATCAAGCTTTGCGGCAACAGTCATACGGGCTCCTTCAAGGACCTCGGCATGACCGTGTTGGTCAGCGTCGTGCGCCAGATGATTCGTGACGGCCAGCCGATCCGTGCCATCGCCTGCGCTTCCACGGGCGACACCTCGGCCGCGCTCTCCGCCTACTGTGCCGCCGCTGGCATCCGCTCGGTAGTGCTCTTGCCCAAGGGCAAGATCTCCACCGCTCAGCTCGTGCAGCCCCTCGCCAACGGCTCGCTGGTGTGCGCCCTCGACACTGACTTCGACGGCTGCATGCAGATCGTCCAGCGCCTCGCCGCGGAGCCTGGCATCTATCTCGCCAACTCGCTCAACTCCCTGCGTCTCGAGGGCCAAAAAACGGTCGGCATGGAGATCGTGCAGCAGTTCGATTGGCAGGTGCCCGACTGGGTCGTGATCCCCGGCGGCAATCTCGGCAACGTCAGCGCCCTCGGCTCCGGCTTCGACATGATGTTCGAGCTCGGCCTGATCACGCGTCGCCCGCGGCTCGTCTTGGCTCAGGCCGAAGCGGCCAATCCGCTGTACCTCGCTTACAAGCGCGGGTTCGACAAGCTCGAGCCGATCACGGCCAGCGAAACCGAGGCCTCGGCCATCCGCATCGGCAATCCCGTCAGCTACAACCGCGCCGTGCGCACACTCAAGGCCTACGACGGCATCGTCGAGCAGGCGTCCGAGCAGGAGCTTGCCCAGGCATCGGCCGCAGCCGATCGCACGGGTGCCTACACCTGCCCGCACACCGGCGTGGCCCTCGCGGCGCTCGAGAAGTGCGCCAAGCGCGGTGACATTCGCCCCGGCGAGCGCGTGGTCGTGATCTCCACGGCCAACGGCCTCAAGTTCACCGACTTCAAGGTGCGTTTCCACGAGGGTCGGCTCAGCGGAATGGACGGCACGGACGTGAGGGGCCGAAATCAGCCCCACGAGCTGCCCAACGACTACGAAGCGGTCAAGAAGGCCGTGCTCGGCGATCTCGACGCGGCCAGCTGAGCTCAGCCGCCCCCACCAAAGTGGGCGAGCAGCGCATCCCGCACCTCGGCTGGGATGGTCGTGATGCGAGCTCGGATCTCGAAGGTGCCGTCTTCGCGCTTGCGTGAGCCGATGCTCTTCACCTCGAGGGCCAACGAGCCCTGGGGCCGCTCGACGCGTAGGCGCATGGGATTGCCAGGCGCATAGGCCCTCGCGCCCACGAGCAAGCACTGCTTGCCATCGAAGGAGAGCAGCTGCACCGCGAGCCCGTCGGACGTGGTGGCCGCGAGGCTCATCGCTTCTCCCGTCCGCGCGCCATGGCGGCCTTCGCTTCGCGCACGTCGAGCTTGCGCTTGATGTCCTCGCGCTTGTCGCCGATGTCCTTCGACTTGGCGAGCCCGAGCTCGACCTTGGCGCGCCCGCTCTTGAAGTAGACCTGAATCGGAACGAGCGTGTAGCCACGCAGCGCAAGCTTGCCCGTCAGCTTCTCGAGCTCGTGACGGTGCATCAGCAATTTGCGCGAGCGGCGCGGCTCGTGGCCGTAGGCCGTCGCTTGCGCGTAGGGCGCGATGTACATCTTGTGCAGCCACAGCTCGCCGCGTTCGATGCGCGCGTAGGCACCGTCGAGATCGCCGCGCTTTGCGCGCAGGCTCTTGACCTCGCTGCCGCTCAACACCATGCCGGCCTCGAAGCGCTCGTCGATGTGATAGCGGGCGACGGTCTTGCCGTTCGAGCAGACCACGAAGTCTGTGCTGCTCTTTTTCTTTTCGGGCTTCTTGCCCATGGACTGCGCGTTGTAGTTCCCGCTCGCGCTCTCGGCAAACCCGCGCACGAAACGGGCTCACGGCGGCTCGATGAGCGTGTCGTCCCCCTCGGGCGTGGGCGTGTCGTCCCCCTCGGGCGTGATCACGGTGTCGGCGTCCTCTGCCGGAGCCTCCGTGTCGAGCTCGCTCGCGTCGAGCCAGCCGCGTTCGATGTGCGCGACCGCGTCGCCCACCTGGGCGGCTTCCACGCTGCCGGGGCGCACGGGCGGCAAGCTCTGGCGATAGGTGGCGATCTGGTGATCGGTACTCTCGCCGGCTAGACTTGCAACCGCAGCCCGGGCCACGCCGAGCGCGTGCAACTCGGAGAAAGATGCCTCGCGAGGCACCGCGGCCCCGAGGCGGTCGCGTTCCGCAGAGAGCCAGTTGCCCGCCGACGCAATCCGCAGGCGTCGCGCCGTCGGCATGGGTCTTCCGAGCGGCACCGGCACCAGCTCGAGCGGCACCCACAGGGCGGGCGTCACGCCATGGGCCAACCCGGGAAATCCGACGCGCGACTGCACCCGCGTCTCCGCCACACTGCCGAGCAGGGCGACGCAAGCCCGCGAGCCGAGTGATGAGACGTCGAGCTCGACTTGGGCCACCGTGCCATCCGCCCGCACTTCGAGCAGCCGCACACAGCCGAGGTCTGCGCCGCGCGACACGCGCGAGAACGCGAGCACCTCCATCTCCCCGAAGCGCGTCGGCAAGCTCTCGACGAGCGCGAGGGTGGCTGGCGCGAACAGATCGTCCAGCGTGGCGTCTTCGGCGAAGACGATGCCCCGCGACGAGAGCACGCGGATCGCGGTCGTCTTGCCATCGATCGACTCGGCGCCGAACGCCACAAAGCCCTCGGTGCGCAGCTCCGACACGATGTGCAAGCGACGTTGGGCAAACACGCGGCGCAGCGCCTGTTCCTCTGAGTCGCGGTCGACGCCCAGTCGAAAAAATCCGAGCTCGGTCTGCAGGTGTGCGGGGTTGAGCCCCCTAGGGCCACAGCCGCCCGAAAGGCATCCGATCAGGACGAGCAAGAGGGATCGCACCCCCTGGGTCTAGCACTCCTCGACGTCGCCCTCAGGCTCGGCCAACGCCAAGCACAGCGTGGCCACCTTCAGCGCGCCCCGCTGGAGCAGCGCTCTTTGCACCTCGGAGAGCGTCGTGCCGGTGGTCACCACGTCGTCGACCACCAGCACGCGCTTGTCGTAAACCTTGGGGCTCGCACGAAAAGCGCCACGCAGGTTGCGACTGCGCTCCTCCGCGGAGAGACCCACCTGCGGCGATGTTCGGCGCACCCGACCTAACCAGGTGGGGCGAAAGGGCAGCCCGAGCCGCGCGGCCACCTTCGCCCCGAGCAAGGCGCTCTGATTGAAGCCGCGTCGCACGAGGCGCGTGCGGTGCAGAGGCACGCAGAGAACGACGTCGACCTCCCCGGCGAAGCGGAGCGTGGCGTGGTCCATCAGGCGCGCGAGCGCGGGTAGAAGCTCGGTGCGTCCCCCGTACTTGAAGCGTTGGATCGCCTGCGCGAGTGGCCCTCCATAGAGCTGCGCGCAGTGCACCCCGTCGTCGCCGTGCGCCGGTGCAGGCTCGAGCAGGGGCGCGCACGCCTCGCAGAAGCCGATCTCGGGCTGCGAGAGCTCAGCATCACAGGCGGCGCACGCGGGCGGCGCGAGGAGATCTAGGAAGCCTGAGACAACATCCGCGAACATGCGCCGCTATCGGCCCCGTCGAGCCCAGGTTGCGCTCAGAAGCGCACGACGCCCTGAATTCGCAGGTAGGGCGCGCTGCGATCGAGCTCGCCGGGACGCGCACGCCGCTCGTCGAGCCCCGAGGTGACGTCTCCGCGAAAGTCGAGTTGTGCGGCTTGCGCGAGCGTGTAGCCCCCCTCGACCAGAATGCCGA
>CAYNOM010000139.1:9698-11758 GCA_964398415.1 uncultured Polyangiales bacterium
GAGGCGAGCTTGCCGCCATGCGTCTCGAACAGGCGCGTCGGTGTGCGCAGGGAGAGGCCGGCGCCGAGTGTGCCCGCGACTCCCCAGTGATCGTCCTCGAAGGTGACGTCGGCGCCGTCGGTGCGAAGCCCTTCATCGCTGACCTCGAAGTGCGTGCCCACCGTGCCGAGCGATGCGCGCAGGTGAGGAACGAGCCACGACGTCAGGCTGTAGCGCGCCATGAGGTCGGCCTGAATGGTGCGCTGCACGAGGTCTGCCTTGGCATCGTCGGCCGAGCTCAGGGCTTGAAAGCTCGCGCCGACGGACAGCACGAGCGGGCGCACGGGCTGCCACACGTCGTAGCTTGCGAACAGGTCGAGATTGGAGTGCCGCTCGCCGATGCCGGCGACGCGATAGCCGTCATCCTTGGGCCACGAGAGCGCGGCACCGATGCCAAAGGCGAAAGGCGCACCCGCATCGCCATGGCGCCGCGGCGGGCGCACGCGGATTGGATGCTTCGCTGGGGGCAAGAGCACGTAGCGGCGTGGCAGCCGTTGGGGACTCGCTGCGGGCGCTGGGGGCAGCGCGGGCAACGCCTCGGGTGGCAGGCTCGGGCTCGCAGCAGGCGCCTCTGGGGCGGACTCGACCCCCGGGGCGGCCACCGCTGGGTCTGGCGCCTGGGGCGCGACCTGCGGCGCCTCCGAGGGGGAGGCGTCGGACGCCGTGGCGGGGGCCGTTTCGGGTGCTCCGACGGGGGCAGGCTCGGACGACGGCGTCTGTGCCGCCGCAGAGCTGCTCGCGCACGCGAACGCCAGCATCAGGATAAGACTCTTTGTGCGCATCACGAGCTCACCTCAATCCAGAAAGGCATCCCAGAAAAAGCCGATCAGTGCGTCTGCCGTGGAGCGCGACGGGGCTTCGGCGTCGAGCAGCGTGACGAATCCCGACTCGGCACCGTGCACGACGGCGAAGCGCGCGCGCTCGCCACGGATCGGAACGAAGCTGCGGGCTGGAGCGTCGAGCAGGATTTCCTCGGGAACCAACGCTCCGAGATCGACCGTGCCGAGGCGTCCATCGTCCGTGGAGAGCCACAGCCTCGCGCGCTCGACGTCGAGGTAGGTGCGTGCGACCGATGCCCCGAGCGAGAGCGGGGTGGCGGTGCGTCGCTCGAGGTCGAGCAGACTCACCTGCGAGCTGTCGTGGCCCAGCACGGCGTACCCACGCTCGATCAGCGGATCCACACGGCGCACGTAGTCGCTCACGACCACCTCTTCGATCGCGGACGCGCCGCCCTGCCCGAGGCCTCTCACGTCGACAAACGCGACCCGGTTGTCGGCCACGCCGTATAGCAACGCACGCGCGCGGATCTCGTCGTCGTTCGGTGCGCGCGCGTCGAACAGAGTCCCACTGTCGTAGCGCCCGCTGACCGACAACGTCTGCGCTGCGCTCGTGCGCGGATCGATCACGCTGATGACCCCGTTGCCTAGGGCGATCACGCGCTTCTCGTCGCCCTGCCCCACGATCAACATGCCGAGCAAGTCGTGTCCGGTGGGCAAAGCGAGAAGCGAGGTCTCAAAGCCGTGACTGTTGACGTCGAGGGGCGTCGCGGTGAGCTGCACGACCAAAATGTCGGTCGCGCCCAGCGACTGCACGTAGATTTGATCCCCGTCGAAGGCCACCGTGTTGGGCACGAGGCTGCGCGACTCCCCAGGCAGCGTCAGCGGGATCGTGATCTCTCCCCGATCGAGATGGCCGAGATCGAGAATGTTGATGTAGTTGGTGGCGAGCGACAGCAAGAAGCGCCGCTTCTCTCCGGCAGCGTCGACTTCGTCCGAAAAGATGAAGCGTGGAGGAGCCTGACCATCGAGGGAGGTCACGTTGAGCGAGCGAGGGTTTGTGCCCTTGCTGAAGGGCGCGTCGAGATCGACGACCGCGATGCCCGTCCCGATGCTGAAGCCCGCTTCCGGCGCGTGCACGACCGCGTAGCGACCGTCGTCGGAGAGCGTCAGTCGCGAGAAGCGCGAGGGCAGCTCGTAGCGCGCGCGCTCGCCCGTCGCATCGATCGCGACCAAGTGCGCGCG
>CAYNOM010000140.1:0-11757 GCA_964398415.1 uncultured Polyangiales bacterium
CCTTGCCCGTGCCGCTCTCGCCGCGAATCAGGGCCGTCACGTCCGAGGGCGCCACTTGCTCGACCATCTGCAGCACGGCGCGCATTCCGTGGCTCGCCCCGACGAGGCTCGTCACCGCCTGCTCGTTGTGCTGGAGGGCGAGGCGGCGGTTCTCCCGCTTCAGGCTCTCCGTCTCCTCGAGCTGCTCGCGCCGTCGTGTGACCGCTTGGCCGATCAGGAGCGCTATCACCCGCAAGAGCTGCAAGTCTTGCGTCAGGTTGATGTCGTCGCCGTAGATCCGATCGACACTGAGTGTGCCGACGGTCTCGGTGGCGTGGCTGATCGGCACGCACAGAAAGGCAATCTGCGAGCGATCGAGGTGACCACGCGACTCGGTGCGATCGAGAAACTGCGGCTCGTCTCCGATGCGCGGAATGAGCGCCGCTTCCCCGCGCTCGAGCACCTTGCCGATCACACCCTCACCCAGGCGATACTGTCCGCGGGCCTGCTGGGAGCTCGACAGTCCGTGTGCGATGTCGACGCGCGCGATGTCGCGCGAGGGATCGAGGAGCGTGATCATCCCACGCTCCATCCCGGCTTCCGTCGCGAGGTGCTTCAGGATGGCTTTCAAGATTGGGCCGAGATGACGCTCCGGGGAGAGAAGCTCTTCGGCCACTTTGTGCAAGAGCGCCACATCGCGACGGCTGCTTGCGTTTGGGTCTAGAGATGCATGGTCCGTCATGGGTGACAGGGTCTAGAGCCGATGGGGCCCCGATTACGTCATAGACGGGCTTCGTTTCCGAAGTGCGAACGGGCCGTAACTTCGTTGCCAACTTCGATCACTCCGCCGCGGATGCGTACCTCGAAGGTGGCGATCTTCACACTTGGCTCGTCGAAGCAGATCCCGGTGCGGAGCGAGAACGTCTGCTTGTGAATCGGGGAGGCCACCTTCGGCTCGCCCCCTCTGTCGCCGACGATGCCCCTCGCGAGGACGTTTGCGCGGCTGAAGGGATCGAAGCCCGAGATCGCGTACACCTCGTCTTGCTCACCCACTCGAAAGCAGGCCACGTGCCGGCCGCCCACGAGGGCACACACGCCGGTGTTGGGGGCGATGGCGTCCACGGGACACACCTCGACCCAATGTTCGCAACTCACGGACTCTGCATCGCCTCTCACGCTCATGACACCACCCTCAATCGCGGACGCTCACCTTCGCGCGCCGGACGAATCTGACCTCGCTCCTTGACGAACACGACGTTGTCGTCGTGCGCGTCGCTGTTCACGAAGTGGCGAAAACGCGCGAGCTTGTCGGGGTCGCTCAGCGTCTCGCGCCACTCGCATGCGTAGCTCTCCACGAGCTTCTGCATGTCAGCCTCGAGCTCGGCACATAGCCCCAAGCTGTCGTCGAGGATCACCTTCTTGAGGTACTCGATGCCACCCTCGAGCTGCTCGAGCCACACCGATGTGCGCTGAAGCCTATCGGCCGTGCGGATGTAGAACATCAGGAAGCGATCGATGAGCCTCACCAACATCTCGTCGTCGAGATCGACGGCCAGCAGTGCGGCGTGCGCTGGGCGCATGCCACCGTTGCCTCCCACGTAGAGGTTGTAGCCCTTCTCTGTGGCGATCACGCCGAAGTCTTTGCTCTGGGCTTCGGCACACTCACGCGTGCAGCCCGACACGGCCGACTTGAGCTTGTGGGGGGCGCGCACGCCACGGTAACGAAGCTCGAGACGAATCGCCATGGCGACCGAGTCCTGTACGCCGTAGCGGCACCAGGTTTCGCCGACACAGGACTTTACGGTGCGCATCGCTTTGCCATAGGCGTGGCCTGACTCGAAGCCCGCCGCGATCAGCTCTGACCAGATGCTTGGTAGCTGATCGACCCGCGCCCCGAACATGTCGATGCGCTGCCCTCCGGTGATCTTCGTGTAGAGCCCATATTTCTTGGCCACCTGTCCGATCACGATCAGTCCATCGGGCGTGATCTCACCTCCGGGGACGCGCGGAACGACCGAGTAGGTGCCGTCCTTCTGGATGTTGGCGAGGAAGTTGTCGTTCGAGTCCTGAAGCGCCGCGTGTTTGGGATCGAGGATGTGCTCATTGAAGGTGGATGCGAGGATCGACGCCACCGTGGGCTTACAGATCTCGCAGCCGAGGCCCCGTCCGTGCTTTGCGATCAGCGCATCGAAGGTGCGAATGCGCTCCACACGAATGATGTGAAAGAGCTCCTGGCGTGTGAGGCTGAAGTGCTCGCACAGCGCGTTCGACACGCTGGCGCCCATGGCCGTGAGCTCCGTCTTGAGCACTTGCGTCACGAGCGCGCTGCAGCCGCCGCAGCCCGTGGCGACCTTTGTCTTGCGCTTGAGCGAGGGAAGGTCGGAGGCGCCAGCGCGAATGGCGCTACACACGGCACCTTTCGTCACGTTGTTGCATGAGCAAAGCGTGGCCGTGGCGGGGAGGGCGACTCGTGCAGCACCGCTCGCAGATCCAGCAGGGACGAGCAGAGCTTCTAGGGAGGTGGGTAGCTCGGCACCATCCTTGGCCAGCGCCGACAACAGATCGTAGTCGCTCGCATCGCCCACCAGCATGCCGCCGAGCACCCGCTTCGCGTCGGCACTCACGACCAAGCGCTTGTACACCCCACGCACCCGATCGTGCAGGCGAACGTCCCGGGCGCCCTCGCTCATGGCGAAGGCGTCGCCGAAGCTGGCGACGTCGACACCGAGCAACTTGAGCTTCGTGGAGGTGTCGGCGCCGCGGAACGAAGCCCCACCGCCCGTGATGTTCGAGGCTGCCACATCGGCCATTTGGAGGCCGGGTCCAACCAGGCCGTAGACCTTACCATCGTGCAGCGCGCACTCCCCAACGGCGTAGATGTCCGGGTCGCTGGTGCGGCATGCGTCATCGATTTGGATGCCGCCGCGTGAGCCGACTACGAGCTCGGCCGCGCGAGCCAGCTCATCTCGCGGACGTATGCCGGCCGAGAACACCACGAGATCGGTCGCGAGGCTCGAGCCGTCCGCGAACGTCAGGGCCCGCACGCCCCCCGTGTCGTCGCGCTCGATGCGGGTGGTGCTGGTGTCGGTGCGCACACAGATGCCGAGCGTCTCGATGCGCTCCTGCAGCAGCGCTGCGCCCTCGGCATCAACCTGCATCGGCATGAGCCTGGGCGCGAACTCGATCACCGTGGTCTCGAGTCCCAGCGCGGAGATGGCTTTGGCCGCCTCGAGGCCGAGGAGCCCCCCGCCGATCACCACCCCGCGCCGCCTCGGCTTGGCGTAGCTCTCGAGCTCGAACAGATCGTCTAGCGTGCGGTAGACGAAGCAGCCTCGCGCATCGCTGCCCGGGATCGGCGGTACGAAGGGGTTCGAGCCCGTGGCGATGACGAGCGTGTGGTAGGGCACGCGAGCTCCCTGGGCGGTGCTCACGATCCGTGCGCGGCGGTCGATCGAGAGCACACGATCGCCGAGACGCAGTGCCACGCCGAGCTCCGCATAGCGACTCGCGCTGCTCACCGCCAAGTCGTCTGCGTTCTTCCCGTCGAAGTAGCTGCTGAGGTGGACGCGATCGTACACGAGGCGCGCCTCCTCTCCGATCACCGTCAGATGGAGTGACCGTTCGGGATCGCGCTCGCGCAAGCTCTCGACGAAGCGATGGCCCACGAGGCCATTTCCAATGACGACGATGCGTCGCGTCTCGAAGCCATCTGTTTCGTGGTGGCTCATGGTCCGTTTCCTAGAAGTTTCGCGCGCGTTTGCAGCGTGCGCGGAGGCCACGTTGACGCCTCTACCGATGGATCCATGAGCAATTCACGTGCCTCTCGCGCGGCAGCGAAATCCCGCGCATTCGCGTCGATGCAGGCGTGGGTTCGACAATTTCGCGCGATCGGCTGACAAACTTGTCGGATCACGCGTGCCGCTCGGATGAGGTGACGCCGCCAACCATCGAGAGATCGGCGCGAAGACAGCGTCGCGCTCGCTGGCAGTGCTCTTGCATTGGCGAGCAGCGTGACCCAAGCCATCAAGCTCGAATCCTTTCTCACCCGTGCCGAGGCGCTCTTTACGCCTACGGGTAGGCCCGTGCTCGATGAGCTGACGAAGGTCGAGAGCGGCGAGCATCCGATGGCGAAGTCGGGCCTCGTCTTGCCCACGCTCGAGCCTGGCGAGCAATACCGCTTTCACTTCGACATGACGCGCTGCATCGGTTGCCGCTGCTGCGAGGTCGCGTGCAACGAGCAGAACGGCAACCCTGCCGAGGTAACCTGGCGTCGCGTGGGAGAGGTGGAGGGTGGAACCTATCCGCACGTGAGGCGCTTTCATGTCTCCATGGCCTGTAATCACTGCCTCGAGCCGGCCTGTCTCGAGGGTTGCCCCACCGAGTCTTACGAGAAGCTCGACAACGGTATCGTCAAGCATCACGCCGAGCGCTGCATCGGCTGTCAGTACTGCACTTGGAACTGCCCCTACGGTGTGCCGCAGTACAACGAGGCGCGGCGCATCGTTACCAAGTGCCATCTGTGCGTCGATCGGATCGGCGGCGGCAACCTCCCCGCGTGCGTCGAGGCTTGTCCTGTGCAGGCGATTCAGGTCGAGAAGATCAAGCCCGACGAGTGGCGGCAGGCGATCGCATCCGCCAACGCTCCTGGAGTACCGCCTGCAGATCTGACGCTCTCGACGACGCGCATCACGCTGCCCGAGAACCTGCCAACGGACTTCGGCAAAGTGACGGCGACGAAGCTCGAGCCCGAGCCGGCGCACTGGTCGCTCATCTACTTCCTCACGCTTAGCCAGGGCAGCACGGGCGCGTTGCTCGCCGCCATCGTGTGCATGTTCGAGCGCACGCGCGCCGCTGACGTGCTCGTGCTGTGCGCGGCGTTGTTTGGCCACGCGTCGCTCGCGGGTGCGACGCTGCATCTCGGAAAGCCAGCTCATGCGTACCGCGCCCTGCGCGCGTTCAAGCGCAGTTGGCTCAGTCGCGAGGTCGTTGCGTTCAGCGCCTATGCCGCGCTCGTCAGCTTGGCAGCTGCACCTGCCTTCCTGCGGTTGATCATGGGACACGAGCCTCCGTTCTCGCAGCTCATGTTGCCGATGACGATCCTCGCGGCGCTGTCGGGTCTCTCGGGCGTGTACGCGAGCGTGCGGATCTATCGGGTGCCCGCCCGTCCTGCCTGGGATAGCGCACGCACGAACGCTGGCTTCTTTCTGACGGCGGTCGTGCTCGGCGCGGCGCTCGGCGCCTTGACCGCGACGGCCTTCGGCGCACCGACTCTGCTTCGCGCAGGTCTGTGGCTCGTGCTGGGCGCCGCGTCGCTGTTGTCGGCGCTCATGCCCTTCACCCTCGTGTTGTCGGGGACGGCAACCGAGCCCGCGCTCGCCGGCGCGGCGAAGCTCCTGTCTCAGTGGTTCTCACGCGCGCTCTGGCTGCGTACGGCCCTGCTCGGGTCCGTCGCGCTGGTTGCGTGCGCGCAGGCCTTCGGAGCGGGCGCTGCACCGCTGTGGGTCGTCTACGCGAGCTTGGGCGTGTGCCTCTTCGCCGAAGGTCTCGGGCGCTACCTGTTCTTTCGTTGCGTCGTACCCCGCAACATGCCCCTCGGGTTCTTTGCCCAGAAACCAGGTCATTGATGAGCACCGTCCTCCCGATTCACGCGCTCATGCAGCGCCTTGGTCTGTACACCGACGAGGAGTCGTGGCGTTACGCCGAGGATCCGTCGTTCGGCGTGATGAACGCGGGTAAGGTTCCCGAGCGCTGGGTGAAGACCACCTGCGGCTACTGCTCGGTGGGCTGCGGCATGCTGATAGGCGTGCGCGACGGAAAGGCCGTGTCCGTGCGCGGCGACCCGAATCACGCCGTCAACGGGGGTAAGCTGTGTCCAAAGGGGCTCTCGGAGCACTACACGATCGGGGCAAATGGACGGGCGACGTCTCCCCTCGAGCCAGGTCGGTTTCGTCCGAAGCGTCTCAGCTGGGACGAGGCGCTCCACAAGCTGGTCACGCGCGTGCGCAAGGTTCAGGCGGAGCATGGCAATGACGCCTTCGCCGTGCTCTCCACCGGACAGCTCGTGTCCGAGGAGCTCTACGCGCTCGGTAAGCTCGTCCAGCTTGGGTTCTCGACGCGCAATTACGATGGCAACACGACGCTGTGCATGGCGAGCGCCGTGTCGGGCTACAAGCGCAGCTTCGGCACGGATGGCCCGCCAGGCAGCTACGACGACTTCGAGAAGGCCGACACCGTCGTCCTGATTGGCGCGAACATCGCGGACAACCACCCGATCCTCGCCTACCGATTGTTTCGGGGGCGCGATCGCAACCGCGACCAGAAGCTCGTGGTGGTCGATCCGCGCGCGACGAAGACGGCGATGCTGGCAGATCTGTTTCTACCCATCGCACCACGCTCCGACATTCATCTGCTCAACGGCATCATGCAGGTACTCATCGATCAGGGCTGGGTCGACGAGCGCTACGTCGCTGCACACACGACGGGCTTCGAGGAGCTGAAGCGTGATCTCGAGCGTTACGACCTTGCGTACACCGCCAAGGTGACGGGCTTGAGTGAGGGCGCGATCCTCGAGGTTGCACGCGCGATCCGTCGCGGACGCAAGACGTTCTTTGCGTGGACCATGGGCGTCAATCACAGCACCCAGGGCACGGAGACCGTCAACGCGATCTGTAACCTCGCGCTGTTGACGGGCAATGTGGGGCGCGAAGGCGGCAGCGCATTTTCGATCACGGGTCAATGCAACGCCATGGGCTCGCGTGAGATGTCGTTCACGTCGAGCCTGCCTGGCTATCGCAAGTTCGAGAGTGAGCGTGACCGCGAGGAGCTCGCCACACTATTCAACGTGCCCGTCGAGCGCATTCCGCGCGCTCGCGGCCACGCTTATCCCGACATCGTGCAGGCGATCCTCGACGGGAAGATCAAGGCGCTCTGGATCATCGCCACGAATCCGCTCGTGTCTTACCCCGATCAAGCGAAGCTGAGGCGCGCCCTCGAGAAGCTCGAGTTTCTCATCGTCCAGGACGGTTACTACCCGACCCCGACGGCCGAGCTTGCGCACCTGTTTCTGCCTGCGGCGATCTGGGGCGAGAAGGAGGGCACCTACACGAACTCCGAGCGACGGGTATCGAAGGTCAACCGCGCCGTTCTTCCACCGGGCGAAGCGCGCTCGGACTTCGACATCTTTCTCGCCGTGGCTGAGGCCCTCGGCGTCCGCGACGAGCTGTTTCCCGGATGGAAGGGGCCTAAGGATGCCTTCGAGGAGTGGCGCCGGGTTTCGGCCGGCCGCGTCTGCGACTACTCGGGCATCGACTACGCACTGCTCGACGAAACCTCGGTGCAGTGGCCTTTCCCAGCGGAGTCTGGGTGCGACCCGCGGCAGAGCTCGCGGCTCTACGGGGATGGAATGTTCAACACGGAGGATGGTCGGGCGCGCCTCTTCGTGGTGAAGAGCGAGCGCCCGCCTGAGGAGCCCTCCGCCGAGTATCCATTTCTGCTCAATACCGGACGCACGGTCGAGCACTGGCATACGCGCACGAAGACCTCACGTGTGCCGATCCTCGAGCGCGCGGCGCCGGAGGCGTGGGTAGAGATCAATCCCGCCGACGCGACGCGTCTGGGCATCGAAAACCACGCCTTTTTGAGCCTCGAGAGCGCACGGGGCCGCGTCGATCGGGTGCGCGCGCGGGTGACGTCCATCGTCGCGCCGGGGCAGCTGTTCATGCCCTTTCACTTTGCCGAGGCGAGCCCCAACCACCTGACGCTCGATGCGGCATGTCCCATCTCGCGCGAGCCGAATTTCAAGCAAGCCGCCGTGCGCATCGTGCGCGGCTGACGTCACCCCACAACTGCAAGGTGAGACCCCATGGAGATTCGCAACAAGGCTGTTCGCATTCGCCTGTCCGACTTCCGCACGCCCCAGATGCGAGCCTTTCATCTTTCGTGGTTTGCGTTCTTTCTGTGCTTCTTCGGTTGGTTTGGGATAGCCCCCCTGATGGTGGTCGTGCGCGATGAGCTCCACCTGACCAAGGCGCAGATTGGAAACACGATCATTGCCTCGGTTGCGATCACCGTCTTTGCGCGGCTTCTGATCGGTTGGCTCTGCGATCGCATCGGTCCGCGCAAGGCCTACGCGTGGCTGCTGATGCTCGGCGCGATCCCCGTCATGGCCATCGGGCTTGCGCGAAGCTACGAGACGCTTCTGCTCGCACGCTTGGGCATCGGAGCAATCGGCGCGAGCTTCGTGATCACGCAGTATCATACGTCGGTGATGTTCGCGCCCAACGTGGTCGGCACCGCGAATGCCACCACCGCAGGCTGGGGCAATCTCGGCGGCGGTGTGACGCAAATGTTGATGCCGATGATCTTCGCGCTCTTCGTCAGCTTCGGCCTGGGCGATGCGCTCGGTTGGCGCCTGTCGATGGTGGCTCCCGGCATCGCGATGCTCGTGACGGGTGTTTTGTATCTGCGCCTCACCCAAGATGCGCCGGACGGAAACTTCAGCGAGCTACGCGCCAAGGGCCTGCTCTCACCGGCAGAGCAGAGGCACGGCGCGTCGTTTCTCGAGGCCGCGAAAGACTCACGCGTGTGGGCGCTGTTCGTGGTCTACGGTGCATGCTTCGGCGTCGAGCTGACGATCAACAACGTTGCGGCCATGTACTTTCACGACTACTTCGCGCTCGACGTCGGCACCGCGGGCATCGTGGCGGGCCTGTTCGGCCTGATGAACCTCTTTGCGCGTACGCTCGGCGGCGTCTTTGGCGACCGAGCGGGCATTCGTCACGGCCTCAAGGGGCGAGTGGCGTTTCTCGGGCTCGTGCTGTTCGCGGAGGGGCTTTCGCTGATGCTGTTCTCGCGCATCACGCTCTTGCCGCTTGCGATCGCCATGCTGATCGTCTTCAGCCTGTTCGTGCAGATGGCGGAGGGCGCCACGTTTTCAGTCGTGCCCATGATCAACAGGCGCGCGCTCGGCTCAGTCGCGGGCATCGTCGGCGCGGGGGGCAATGCCGGTGCCGTGGCCGCGGGCTTTCTCTTCCGCGCGGAGGGCATCGACACACAGACGGCGCTGCTCTACCTCGGCATCGCCGTCACGGGCGCTTCGGCCGCCGCGCTGCTCGTGCGCTTCAGCCCCGAGCAGCACGCCGAGGCTGCACGAGAGATGCGCGAGAGCTTGCTCGAGCGTGCGGGCGCCGTGGCAGCCGAATGACGGATCAGCCTGCGGCGAGGCGGTTCATGGCGTGTGCGAGCTCGAAGTCGAGTGCGCTGATGCCGCCGCAGTCGTGAGTGACGAGCGCGACGCTCACCTCGCCGTAGACATTGCGCCACTCTGGGTGGTGATTCATGCGCTCCGCCACGAGCGCCACGCGCGTCATGAAGCCGAAGGCGCCGACGAAATCTTGGAAGCGAAAGGTTCGGGTGAGCTTTCCGTCCGTGAGCACCCAGTCGGGCAGCTCGGCGCTGCGCGCGCGTAGCTCGTCTGCCGTGAGCTTCGTTTGGGTCATGGGCATGTGAACCCCCTTCGAAAACGTCGAGGCCTTGTGTGCGCCGCTCAGTTTCCTACGACGGCGCCTGCGATCACAACACTGCTCACCACCATTCCGACCGTGGTCCACACCCACCATTTGCGGCCGAGGGGCTCGGCCTTGGGCGGGGCGCAGCGCTCGGTGACCACGTCGCCGAGCAGCTGGGCGCTCAGAGGGTGCTCCGCCGATGCGAGGCGGGCCAGCGTGAAGCCACTCGGCGCCCGGGCTTCCGCGTACCAGCGCCGTGTGACGTCGCTTTGCGAAAGGCTTCCCGCGAGCGCGGGCAGGATCACACGCACCCTACCGTCTTGGGAGGGTTTGGCGACGATCTCGACGAACGCGGGCGTGTTGTCGTCGTGCACGAAGACGTGCACCGATTGGACCGCTTCTCCCGCGCCGAGTGTCAGCTCGGCCACGTCACGGCCGTCGTGGTCGCGCGACACCCGACCATCGAGCTTCACCGCGATGGGTGATGGCGGAGCGCGCCGCGCACGTGAAAACGCTGCGTCCACGGATGGACCCGGGTCGTACACCCGACGTGGATGCTCTGGGTCGCGCGCGTAGAGTCGCGACAACGTGCTCATCGCACCCTGCTCGTCGCGTCTTGCGATTTGGGCGATGGCCGAGAGCTCGAGCCCCTCGTTGCGAGTGCGAGCATCGAGATCGGCACGTAGCAGCAGCGCGCGTGTGAGTTGGTCGGCTTCTTCGAAGCGTGCCTGCTCGAGGGCCGCGCGAATCGCGACGATGGCGTCGGCCTGCGCGCTCGTGGGTGCACACGGAAGCCAGGGTAGGGCCACAGCCCACAGCAGCAGCACAATGCGCTGTACACCACACCTCACACATGGACAGCGCTGCATCTTAGGGCAAGTTTATCCTCTTATGTGGTGGGCACTTGCATGAAAGCGCGGGCGCGTGCTTCATCTAATTGAGGTCCTGCCGTACGATCGATCCGTGAAGAAGCATCAAGCACAAGGCCATGGCGAGGGTGAGGCGCACGACGACCTCGTGCGCACCCGCTCGTCCGTGGACGCTGATGCTACTTTGTATTCACCGGAGATCGGTCGCCGCGTGTCGGGTGTCATTCCGGTCGGAGCCGCGGCTGGGCGTGCGATCGCGAGCTGGCGTCCCAGCGTCGCGCTTTCCGCCATCGAGCGCTACGGCCGCTTCGAGGTGCTCGGCCGCATCGGTCGTGGGGGCATGGCGGAGATCCTGCTCGCGCGGGAGCGTTCGATGGCGGGCAGCACGCGCCATCTCGTGATCAAGCGCATCCTCCCCGAGGTTGCGGACGACGACGAGATGCTGCGCATGTTCCTCGACGAGGCCCGCGTGGTGATGGGGCTCTCGCACCCGAACCTCTGTCAGATCTACGACGTCGGCGAGCACGCGGGCACCTGGTACATCGCCATGGAGTGGGTCAACGGCGTGACCCTGCACCAGTTGATTCGCCGCGGCGTGACCGAAGGCGAGATCGACTGCGCGATCGTCGCGCGCGTGATCGCCCAGTGTGCCGAGGCGCTGCACCATGCGCACACGGCGCGCGATGCGGAGGGTCGACGGCTCAACCTCGTCCATCGCGACGTCAGCCCGCACAATGTGATGGTCGCCTACGACGGTCGCGTGAAGCTTCTCGACTTCGGCATCGCCAAGTCGACTGCGTCGACGCACCGCACCGAGGCTGGGGTCGTCAAAGGCAAGGTTTGCTACATGGCGCCCGAGCAGTGGCTGAGCGAGCCGCTCGACGGGCGCACAGACGTGTTTGCGCTCGGCGCGTGTTTGT
The DNA here is from genome assembly GCA_964398415.1 of uncultured Polyangiales bacterium. GTDB lineage: Bacteria > Myxococcota_A > Polyangia > Polyangiales > DASUME01 > DASUME01. Next base: position 11,275 of record CAYNOM010000140.1, read on the forward strand.
ACGAAGCGTTGACTGGAGACGTGGTCTTCAAGCGCGAGACGCAGATGGAGGTCATGAAGGCCATCCTCGGCGGTGCTGCCCCTGCGCTCTCGGAGGTCGCGCCCGACGTGCCCGAAGCCCTGTGCGCGATCGTGCACCGCGCGCTCGCAACTCGGCCCGACGACCGCTTTCAAACGGCGCTCGAGATGAGCGAGGCACTCGAGCGGTTCCTCGTATCGCTGCCCGAGCCCTTCGGCGCAGCGCGCGTCGCCGAGTATGCACGTCACATGTTTCGCAGCGAGCTTTCGCAGGGACCTATCCTCGAGCGTCCTGTACGCGGCGCGGAGATCGATCCTCCCCTCGTGCTACCGCCGGTGCCGAAGGGGTTGATCGGGTTGCCGAAGGCCGGGCCGCCGCCCTTGCCGCTCGGTCCGAGGCGGGTCGGCCAGATGTTTCCCGTGGCGCCGGCGCCGCGCGCGTTCCCGCCGCCGCGCGCGTTCCCGC
>CAYNOM010000141.1:0-11752 GCA_964398415.1 uncultured Polyangiales bacterium
CAGAAAGCGCTTTTCGCCGTGCTCGCCCAGGTCGTGCATGCGCACGATATTGGGGTGGGCGAGGCGCCGCGACAGGCTCACCTCGCACAAGAAGCGGGCCTGTTGGGTCTCGTCGCCCGCGACCGGATCGAGCAGCTTGAGCGCCACGCTTTCCTGCAGCACCAAATCGAACACCTCGAACACGATCCCGGACGAACCCGACGCGAGGGGCCGCTCGATGCGATAGCGACCGGCGAGCAAAGAGCCCGGCGCAAAGCTCGCCACGTGGGCACGCGGCGTCGCGGCGGCCGAGGGCTCGGGGCGCACGATCTCCCGCACTTTTCGTACATCGTCGAGGCTGATGCTGAGCTCGGTGGTCGCTTGATTCAGCGCGCTCGCTTCGGCCAGCTTCAAACGCTGCGCAGCGGGATGCGTCGGGTCGACAGTCGCCAGCGCGCGATAGATCTCGAGCGCATGGCGGTTGTAGGCGTGCACCTCGTAGAGCTGCGCGAGCAGGAACATCGCGTCGATGTCCGCCCGCGACTGGGGCGGATGGGAGAGGTAATGGGCGAGGAAGTCGTCGACTTCCTGATTCAAGACGCGCAGCGCGGCCGTCACCTCGATCGCGAGCCGCGCCGCCGCCGAGTAGCAGGGATCGCTCCAATGCACGTGTACCGCTGCGTTCAGCGCCTTACGCGCGAGGCCGCTCTCCCGATAGGCCACCGCCGCCTCGAAGTACTCGCCCACCTTCTCGTACAGCTCTGCGGCTTGGCCACGTCTGCCGAGCGCCCGCGCGAGCTGCGCAGCGCGCAGGTGGTGCCCGGCCGAAAGAGCGTGCTCGAGCTCAGCTTCCCACGCGACGATCTGAGACACGTTTCCCCATACGGCGCGCTCAGCACGCCTGCCCCCATCGTCTCACAGATCGGAACCCGCGTTTTGGCGATCGCAGAGACGAGCGCGTGTCAGACCCGCTCGACGTCGTAGACGCCTTGGATCTTCGCGATGTTGCGCATCAGCGCGCGCAGGGCGCCCGCGTCGCTCACCGTGAACTGGAAGGTGTTGACCGAGCGACCATCCATCAGCGAGCGGCAAGTCGCTTCACTGATGTTCAGTCCGCTGTCGACGAAGGCACCCGTCACCGTGGACAGGATGCCTGGTCGGTCGGCCGTCACCACACGCACCTGCACCGGACGGTCGATGCGCGCGTCGTTGGCCCAGCTCACCTCGATGCGACGATCGGGATCGAGCTCCATGGCTTCGCGACAGGCGCGCCTGTGCACGGTCACGCCGCGCCCGCGCGTGATGAAGCCGATGATCGGATCACCGGGCAAGGGACTACAGCACTTGCCGAAGCGCACGAGCACGTCGTCGACGCCCGCGATGCGGATGCCCGTCGTGGCGTCCTTGCGCGTGACCTTGCGAACCGTGCGCTCGAGGAACGTGGGCGCGAGCGACTTGCGCTTCGCGCCGTCTTCGGGCGTGCCGAGCAGCTCGACGACCTGGGTCGCATCGACCTTGCCGTAGCTCACGGCTGCGTAGAGATCGTCGAGCGTGCCGAGCGAGAGGCTCTCGAGCACCTTCTTGAGCGCGCCCGACTTCACGGCACGCGAGAAGCTGAGATCGCGCTTGTGCATCTCGCGTTCGAGGATCTCCTTGCCGACCTCGATGCCTCGCCTGCGCTCTTCGCTGCGCAGATAGGCACGAATGCGCGAGCGCGCGCGCCCCGAGCCCACGAAGTCGAGCCAATCGCGCGACGGGTGCTGATTGTTGTTGGTGAGGATCTCGATCGTGTCGCCGTTGTGCAGCTCGGTGCGTAGCGGCACGAGCATACCGTTGACGCGCGCACCCGCGCAGTGGTCTCCCACCTCGGAGTGGATCGAGTAGGCGAAGTCGAGCGGCGTCGAGCCGCGCGGAAACACGCGCACGTCGCCCTTCGGCGTGAACACGTAGACTTCGTCGTTGAAGAGATCGACCTTGACGCTCTCGAGGAATTCCGCTGGATCCTTGACGTCTTTTTGGAACTCCATGAGCTGACGCAGCCACGCGAACTTGGCCGCGTCCTTGGCGTCGAGCCCCCCCGTGTTCTGCTTGTACTTCCAGTGCGCCGCGATACCGAGCTCGGCGACGTTGTGCATCTCGCGCGTGCGAATCTGCACCTCGATGCGTCGATGGCCGGGACCTATCACCGTCGTGTGCAGCGACTGGTACATGTTGGGCTTGGGCAGCGCGATGTAGTCTTTGAACCGCCCAGGGATGGGCGTCCACTGCGAGTGGATCACGCCGAGCGCCGCGTAGCAGTCGGCCACGTTCTCGACGATCACGCGAAAGGCCACGTAGTCGTAGATCTGGTCGAACTCGCACTGCTGGCGCTTCATCTTCTCCCAGAGCGAGTACAGCCCCTTGATGCGGCCATCGACCTCGACCGCGAAGTTGCGCTCGATCAGCATGCGCTCGATGCGCTTGCACACGTCGGCGACGTACTTCTCGCGATCCTTGGCGGCGCGCTTCGTCTGCTTCGACAGCTCGACGTACTGCTCGGGATAGAGGTGGCGAAACGACAGATCGCTCAGCTCGTTTTTGATCCATTGGATCCCGAGGCGGCCGGCCAGGGGCGCGTAGATCTCGAGAGTCTCGCGGGCGATGCGCTCCTGAGAGTCGACCGACATGTGAGTCAGCGTGCGCATGTTGTCGAGACGATCGGCGAGCTTCACGAGCAAGACGCGAATGTCGCGCGCCATGGCGACCAGCATCTTTCGGAAGCTCTCCGCCTGCTGGTCTTCTTTGGACGAGAAGTTGATCTTGCCGAGCTTCGTGACGCCATCGACGAGGAACGAGATCTCATCGCCGAACAGCGCGGCCAAATCGCCCTCGGTGGCGCTCGTGTCCTCGATCACGTCGTGCAGCAAGGCAGCACATACGCTCGAGCCATCGAGGTGCATGTCCGCGATGATGTGCGCGACGCTGACCGGGTGGATGAAATAGGGGTCGCCGCTCTTACGCGTCTGCCCCTCGTGCATGCGCGCCGCGTAGACGTAGGCCTTGTTGATCAGATCGGCGTCTGCGGTCGGATGGTAGGCCGTGACTTTGTCCAGAATGTCGGTCAGGCGTACCATGAAGAGATTGCCTACGTGGGGTCAGTACGCTGCGGTCGCCACGTCCCGCCGCTGACTTCCCCCAGAATGTGACGAAACGCCCCGGACGTGGGGCCGATCGTGACACGAAAACAAAAAACAAATTAACACTGGGGTTTTCCCCCATCAAGTTCTGGCTCTCGCCAACACGCCCCGGATGCCCGCCTATTTCAGCTCCACCACCCGAAGACGCCTCGCGCCCGTGGTTCTGGTCACCGGCTTGGTCGTCGTGGGGGCCTATGCGGACCGCGAGGTGCCACGGGAGCAGGAGGTCCGCTTCGAGCTCGGCGAAGGGCACGAGCGCGCGAAGTCGATTCGGATCGCATACATGGAAGCAGGCGAGCAGCTTTCGGGGGTCGACTACCGGCTGACCCAGACCCCTCGCCGCGTGTTGGTGCACCACCCGTCCCTCAAGCCGGGGCAGTATGATGTCGTGATCACGATCGAGTCCACGGAGGGCGCGATTCACAGGCTGACTCGGAAGCTCAGCGTCCCCACTGAGGGGGTCCGCTACAGGCTGACCGATACGGAAGGGCCATGACGAGCACGAGTCACAACGAGCACACCCGGCACACCCGCGACGAGCGGGTCCTGACCCTGCCCCGCTGCGCGGTCCTGGTGCTGAGCGGTGAGCAGCGGGGGCTCGAGCACACCATGGACAGAGATCTCTTCCGCATTGGCAAGAGCGACGCGAACGACCTCGTCCTCAAAGACGAGACGGTCAGCCGCCACCATTGCGAGATCCTGCGCGACGACAAGGGTTACCTGGTGAGGGACCTGGGGTCGACGAACGGCACCCTGATGGACGGGGCCGAGGTCAAAGAGGCCTACCTCAAGCCCGGTGCGACGCTCACCGTCGGCAAGGTCGAGCTCAAGCTGAGACCGTTCTCGGAGCGCATCGAGCTTTTGCCGAGCGAGCGCGACACCTTTGGCGAGGTGGTCGGACGCTCCCTGCGCATGCGCGAGATCTTTGGACTGTGTGAGCGACTGTCGCCGACCGACGCGACCGTCCTGCTCGGCGGCGAGACAGGCACCGGCAAGGACGTCCTCGCGCGAGCCATCCACGCCCACAGTCACCGCAAGAAGGGCCCGCTCATCGTCGTCGACTGCGGCGCCGTGGTGGGGACGTTGATCGAGAGTGAGCTGTTTGGGCACGAAAAGGGAGCCTTCACGGGCGCCACGCAGCAACGCGCAGGAGCCTTCGAGCTGGCCCAGGGCGGCACCATCTTTCTCGACGAAGTCGGCGAGCTGCCCCTCGACCTGCAACCCAAGCTGCTGCGCGTGCTCGAGACGCGCAGCTTCAGGCGCGTGGGCGGTAGCCGCGAGATCAACGTGGACATTCGCGTCATCGCCGCCAGCAAGCGCAACCTGCGGCTCGAGGTCGAGCGCGGCAAGTTTCGCGAGGACCTGTACTTCCGCTTGGCGGTGGTCACGCTCGAGCTGCCTGCCTTGCGCGAGCGCCGCGACGACATCCCAGCCATCGCCAAGACCCTGCTCACGCGCATCGACGACCGCTCGCGCAACGGCGAGCCACCGCTGACGCTCGAGGCGGTCGTGCTCGAAGCGCTGAGCGGTCACGACTGGCCGGGCAACGTGCGCGAGCTGCGCAACGTGCTCGAGCGCGCCGCCTACCTCAGCCGCGCCCAGGGTCTGTCCACCCTGGCGCTGAGCGCCCTGCCCGTGGCCCAACGCCCGAGCACGCCCGTGCTCGGCACAGCCGCGGTGGCCTCCGAGTTCGAGCCCGGCACGAGCTACCGCGAGACGCGTGCGCGCTTCGAAGACGACTTCGAGCGACGCTACGTGAGCTGGCTACTCGAGCGCAACGACGGCAACGTCTCTGCGGCCGCGCGCGAGGCCGAAATGGATCGCAAGTACCTCTACAAGCTGGCCAAGAAGCACGGCTTGAAAGACTGATCGCACGCAGCGCTTGCGCTTTTGTTTCGCCGCGATTTCTCGCGCGCAATCGGCGCGATGCGGGCGCTGCGCCGGCTCACAGCACGCGCGTGCAAGGCACACCTGACGCTTGTCTTTGCGCACCGCAGAGGTAGTGACCCAGGAGCGGAGTAGTGCAGCGAATGGACGTCACCCAAAGGATCGAAGACTGGGGCGGCTCGGGCCCCACACTCCTTTTCGCCCATGGCAACGGTTTTCCCCCCGGCTCCTACGCGCGGCTTCTGACCACCCTGTCCCGACGTTTTCGCGTGCTCGCCGTACGCGCGCGGCCCCTGTGGTCCGATGGGCCTGCCGCTCGGCTCGTCTCCTGGGAACAGCTCGCAGACGACTACTGCGAGGTGCTCCACGCCCTCGACGTGAGCCGTGTCCATGGCGTCGGCCATTCGCTGGGCGCGGTCCTGACGTTGATGGCGGCCACGCGGCTGCCTGAGCGCTTCGAGCGGCTCACGCTGATCGAGCCCGTGGTGATGCCGCGGCTCAGCGCTTGGGTGTTTGCTGCTCTGCCCCTCTACCTCCGCAAGCGCACGCGACTCGCCCGCGGGGCCAGCGCACGCACAGACCACTGGGATGATCTCGAGCACGCCTACCGCGACCACCGGCGTCATCACGTCTTTGCGCGCATCGACGACCGAGCCCTGCGCGAGCACGTGCAGGCCGCGACGCGAGCCGACGAGAACGGGGGCCTCACGCTCAGAATCCCGCGCGCTTGGGAGTCGCAGATCTTCGCGTGCGTGCCGAGCATCGCTGCGCTGCGGGCGCGTGTGACGGTGCCCCTCAGGCTCTTGCGAGGCACCACGAGCGACGAGTGTTCGGCCGATGCCGCCGACGCCTGGCGCCGTGCGCGACCCGATCACGAGCTGTTCGAGCTCGACTACGCGGGACACCTTCTGCCCCTCGAGCGTCCCTTCGAGACCGCCGCCCTGGTGGATGCCACCGCGCGCAGTCCCGTCTCCGCGCCCCTCGCGCCTGCAGGAGCGCTCTCCCCCGCCCTCCCCTGACCTCGCTCGCGACGCGACTCGTGAACGATCCGGGCTAAACTGCCGGCGCTTTGACGACTTCATCCGAGAACGCCTCCCACAGCGACGACCCGGCAGCCGAGCCTCGTCCTGAAGACCCCGGACGTCCGCCTGTGACGACCCCTGCGGCGCGCACCAAACCCTGGCTCGGCCTCGCCCTGCTCAGCGCAGGAACGCTCACCTCGTTCCTCCTGATGAGCCTCGACACGCAGGTGCGACACGGCCCCCTCTACGGCATGCTGGCCACGCTGGTCGCGACCTGTGGCGTGCTCGAGCTGATGGGCCTCTTGCGCGCACGGAAGGACGACGCTCCGCTTCAGGCCGACATGCTCGGCGCAAAACCCGGCGAGCGGAGCTGGGCTTCACCGAAGGTCACGGTTCCCGTAGCGCTCGCGTTGCTCTCGCTGGGCGTCCTCGCGCTGCCGTCCGAGTCGCTCGTCTGGGTGCTGACCTTCGCGCTGCTCGCGCTCGTGCCGAGCGCCCTGTCGCGCCCGTCGTTGTTCATGTTCGTGGCGGGTTCGCTGATCATGCTGCCCACCCTCGGGCACTACGGCCTGTGGGACCCATGGGAAACCCACTACGGCGAGGTGGCCCGCGAGATCCTCTCGCGCGACGACTGGATCACGCTCTGGTGGCAATCGGACGAGTGGTTTCGCAGCAAGCCCATCTTCATCTTTTGGATCGAGGCTCTGACCTGGGGTGCCATGGGCATCCCCTTCGCGCCCGACGCAAACCCCGGCCATCCCGAGTGGGCGCTGCGCTTGCCGATCTACCTCCTGTCGATCGGCGCGCTGATGACGTGTTACACGGCGATGAGCCGCATCTTCGGGCGACGCGCGGGCCTCTTGTCGGGTCTCGTGCTGGCCACGACGCCCTATTTCTTCTTTCTGTCGCACCAGGCGATCACCGACATGCCGTTCGTCGCCACGATGACGACCGCGCTCGCCCTGCTCGTCATCGCACTCGAGGCCGACCCCGAAACGCCGGTGCAGCGCAGACGTCTCGGGCCCGTGCTGTTGTCGTGGCAGTCGGTGGTGATCGCCGCCTTCGTGATGGTGGCCCTGCCCCAGATTCTCTATCTGATCTCGCGAAACCTCACCTTCGTGACGACCGAGAGCTTCGGCTTCTGGCCCCACCCGGACGTCTTCACCTACGGCTCTGCGGGCAACGGCCACATCCCGGGCAATAACCCTATCCGCCTGCGCGACCCGTACCTCAGACAGCTGTGGGCCCAGCCCTTCGCTCAAGGCCTTTTGTGGCTCTCAGGGCTCGTGGGGCTCCTCAGCATGCTGCGGCGCGCCCGCGACGGGCAGTCGCTCTCCATGTTCAGCTTCTATCTCTTCTGCTCATTTGCTTGGATGGCCAAGGGCATCCCCGGCTTCGCGCTGCCGGGCCTCGTCGCCGCGCTGTACCTGTTCGCGACCGGACGCTTGCCGCTGCTCGTGTCGGGCAGGCTGCGCATCGCCGCCGGCGTGCTCACGATCCTCGTCACCGGCTTTCCTTGGTATGTGGCCATGTATGGGCGCCTTGGGCCCTTCTTCACCGATCGCCTGCTGATCCACGATCACATCAATCGCCTCGCCCAAGGCGTGCACGGCGACACGGGCAGCATCCAATACTTCCTGTGGCAGCTCGGTTACGGCGCGTTTCCTTGGATTGGCCTCGTGCCCGCGAGCTTTGCAGCCTTCATCGCGCTCAGCGATCAGAGCACGCATGAAGGGCGGGCCGAGCGCCGCACCCTGATCCTGCTCGCGCTCTGGGTCGCCGCGGCGTTCACGCTGTTCAGCGCGATGATCACCAAGTTCCACCACTACATCTTTCCAGCCGTGCCGCCGATGGCGCTGCTGACGGGCGTGCTCCTCGATCGCATGCTCGGTCGCGATGATGCGGCCCTCGATGGCCGAACGCGCCTCGGCATCGCGCTCGCGGCGCTGTCGCCCCTGCCCATGATCTTAGGCTTTGCGGGCTTCTGGGGCGACGTGCGCGGGGTGGTGCCCGCAGACGCGCCTGCCCACGAGCTCGCCATGTGGAGCGCGCTGCACGCCTGGCCCACGGTGCTGTGCCTGGGTCTCATCGCTCTCTCGGTCGCCCTCGCGCTGTTTGCCTATGGCGCGCTGCGCGGCACCGCCGGCACGAAGAGCGCCGAAGCCGCGCACAAGAGTCCGCTGTTTTCGGCAGCCCTCGTGTGCAGCGCGATCGTGATGGCCTTCGCGGGACGCGATCTGAGCTGGACGACCAGCCATCGTCCGCTCGGACACGAACGGCTGATCGGCCTCTTCGTCTACAACTACTCACGCCCCTTCCCCGAGCACCTCGACTACCGGCCGATCCTCACGGGCTTCGCCATCGCGGCGTTTGCCGTCACCGTGATCGCCGCGCTGCCCAAGCTGCGCAGGCTCGCCGTGTACGGCCTCGTCGGCACGGCTTTCTGGTTCAGCCTGTGGTCGCTCGACGTGTACATGATCGACCTGTCGCCGCATTGGGGGCAGCGCGAGCTCATCAAGCGCTACTACGCGAAGCGCGCGAGCGCGAGCGAGCCGCTGATCGCTTGGCAGATGAACTGGAAGGGCGAAAATCTCTACACCGGAAACCGCGTGCACGTCTTCGTGCAGCTCGACAACAAGGCGATCAAAGAGTGGCTCGACGACAACCAAGGCAAGCGCGCCTATTTCGTGCTCGAGCACTCGCGCCTTCGAAACTTCCGGAACATGATGGGCAAGCGCACCATCGAAGAGCTGTCGACGCTGCGTGAGAACAACAAGTTCATTCTCGTTCGCGCAGACATCTGAAAGCGGCTCTGAGCCATTTTTCGACAGGTCGTGAGGTCGCCATGCAGATCAGTGTCGTTCCCGTCACGGCGTTTCAGCAGAACTGCTCCATCATCCACTGCCAGAAGACGAACAAGGGCGCGGTGGTCGATCCGGGAGGAGACCTCGATCTCGTCCTGGCCGAAATCGAAAAAGAAGCGATCGACGTCGACAAGATCCTGCTCACCCACGCGCACATCGATCACGCGGGCGCAACCCACGAGCTCGCCAAAAAGCTGTCGGTGCCGATCATCGGGCCCGAGCGCGGCGACGAGTTTCTGATCCAAAGCATCGCGGCCCAGGGGCGCATGTTCGGGCTCGGCCACGCCGAGTCGTTCACCCCCGATCGCTGGCTCGTGCACGGTGACACCGTGAGCGTCGGCGACGACACCTTCGAGGTTCGGCACTGTCCCGGGCACACGCCAGGGCACGTCATTTTCTACAACGCGGAGCACAAGATCGCGATCGTCGGAGACGTGCTCTTTCACGGCTCCATCGGGCGCACCGACCTGCCGCGCGGTGATCACGCGACGCTGCTGCGCTCGATCCGCGAGCAGCTACTGACCTTGCCCGACGACGTCACCTTTCTGCCCGGCCACGGCCCCACGTCCACGATCGGGGTGCAGCGACGCATGAACCCCTTCCTCCAAGGACTGTGAAAGCGCGTCAATGCTGCAGGGGCTGACTCGAGTCGTCGAGCCCGAGCCGCCTCAGCTTGTCGATCAGTGTCGTGCGCTTGAGCCCGAGGGCGCGCGCCGCACGTGTCTTGTTGCCCTGGGCACGCTCGAGCGCGCGGCGCAGAATCTCGCGCTCCTGATCTTGAAACGAGCCATCCGAGGTGTGGCTGTGCGAAACCAGCGGTGGAAGATCGGCGAGCGTGATGCGCGGGCCGCGACAAGCCAGCACCGCTCGGAAGACCACGCTCTCGAGCTCCTGCTCGTTGCCCAGAAAGACGTGCTCGCGCAGGGCGTTCAGCACCTCCGGAGTGAGGCCCGGCACCTGTCGTCCCGAAATGCGCGCGGCCCTGTCGACCGCCATCAAGAGCAGCGACTCGAGATCCTCGGCGCGCTCACGCAAGGGCGGCACCCGGTAGGACGTGGGCTCGAGCCAGCGCGAAAGCTCGGCGCTCAGCGCCCCCGAGACCACGAGATCGATCGGAGCCAGGCGCAGCGTGCACACGAGCCGCGCTCCCACCGGGTAGTGCGTCTGACCGCCCACGGGACGCGCGCGACGCTCGGACAAAGCGCGCGCGATCTCGGCCTGCAGGTTGGGCGACAGGGCCACCACGTGCTCGAGCACGAGGGTTCCGTCTGCAGCCAGCTCGAGCCAGCCCGGGACCGACACATCTTCGCGGCGCTCGCCGAAGATGGTGCGCCGCGCCGCATCGTCCGAGAGGGTGGCGCAATCGAACACGACGAACGGCGCACGCGCGCGCCCACTCTCACCATGCACGAGGTGCGCAAGCTGAAGCAGCGGCGTGCCCACCTCACCCACGAGGGCGATGGGCAGCTCGTGCGGTGCCACCTCGGACAGGCGCATCAGAAGCGCGCGCATGCACGGGCTGTAGGCGATGGGGGGCGCCTCGGGCCGCATGGCCTCGCGCGCCGCCTCGAGCAGACGCTGTCGTTCGCCGAGCGAAAGGAGCTCGTCACGCAAGTCTGCGAGGTTGAGGCTGAGCTCGCGCTCTCGCACCGCGGCCGCCTGCACGCGAAGCTGCGCGCGATCGAGGGCTGCGAACACCGCCGTGCTCGCGCTCATCTCGTTGGCAAGCGCTTCGAGCTCTGAGAGCTCCTCGAGCGTCAGCGGGCTCGAGCGTAGCCCACGCGCAACGAGCAGCGCCCCCTCCAGCTCCGCGTCCACCACCAACGGCAACACGACCAGGGCGTCCGCCTCGTCGAGCATCGACAACAGCTCGCGCAGCTCGGGACGTCGCACCACCCTGAGCGCGAGGTCATCGCGCACGATGGGCAGAAGGCCGGCATGGGCGAAGTGCCGCGCAATGGCCGTCGGCATGGGCCGCGCCACCACGCGAGCCTGCCCCGCCGCGTCGAGCCGCACCTCGCGCGCCGGATTCACGAGAAACAGGACCGGCGCAGCTTCGGGAACGCCGGCAGCACGGCGCAGGGGCCCGAGCACGGACACCGCGAGCTGATCGACGCCAAACGCCGAAGCGACTGCGTCTCGAGCCTTGCGCACGGCCGCGAGCAGCGCCCCACCCCCTGGTGAGAGCACGAAGCGCACCGCGCGCCCGAGAAGCCCACGCAAGAGGTCGACCCCGAGCACGAACAGCGAAAGGGCCCCCACCTGCACGAACACGTCTTCGGGCAGCGACGGCAGCAGCAGATAGGCTGGTGGTACCAGCAGGCCGAGCGCAAGGCCCGTGGTCACCCAGCTGCGCGCCCGCGGCCCCGCATCGATCGCGCGCCGCGGCAGCACCATGAACGCGTGCCCTGCCACCAGGCTGACCGCGGCCACCGCGATGCACAGATCGGAGAAGGCCCCGGTGGCACCGGCGCGCGCCGCGGCCGCCGACAGCAACAAGAGGGCGAGGGCGAGCGCCGTGCCGCTCTGGGCCCAGACGTTCATGGCGAGCGCGCGCGCATCGCTGCCGAGGCGGCGCCGGGTCACGCGCAGGGCGAACGCGGACACGAGGGCGAAGAGGGCGAACCACACGGGCGCCCGCATCGACCAGTAGGGCAGAATCAGCGCACGCCCGAAGAGCGTGAGCGGCGGCAGCACGGAGATCGCGCCCACGAGCGCGCAGGCGATGCCGAGCACGCGCACGAGGGACAGCGAACGCGCCCGGCGCAGGAGCCGTGGCGGCAAGTCGGGCGCATGCACCGCGAGCTCGAAGGTCACGACCCCC
>CAYNOM010000142.1:0-11731 GCA_964398415.1 uncultured Polyangiales bacterium
GCCAAGGCGACGCCTGCGCTGATGGGCAGCTCTATGCGTCGGACGACGAAGACGGCGATGGTGTCCCGAACCACCGAGACCTCTGCATTTACGTGGCGTCGCCCGACAATGCGGATCGCGACGGCGATGGCGTGGGCGATGTGTGCGACAACTGCCCCTTCGTCGCCAACTTCGAGCAAACCGACAGCGACGACAACGGCATGGGCGATGCTTGCGACGGGCTCACCGACCCGTCGGCTGACACGGACGGCGACACGGTGCCTGATGGCCGAGACAACTGTCTGCTCGAGGCGAATCCTGGTCAAAAGGACACGGACGGCGATGGCGTGGGCGACGCCTGCGACAACTGCCCGCGCGTGGCGAACGCGCGGCAGGCCGACGCCGACGGCAACGGCATTGGCGACGCCTGCGAAGCGGCCGCGCTCGACGGCGACGGCGATGGCGTGCCCGACGTGGACGACAACTGTCGCAGCGTGAAGAACGCGAACCAGAAGGACACCGATGGCGACAGGGTGGGCGACGCCTGCGATAACTGTCCAACGGTCGCCAACTCGAGCCAGAAGGACAGCGATCGCGATGGCATCGGCGATCACTGTGACCAGAATCTCGATCTCGACGATCAGAACACCTGTGCCGGCGGGACGAGCTCCGCGGAGCGCATTCCCTCGAACTTGTACTTCGTCATCGATGCGTCGGGCTCGATGGAGTACGACGCGTGCGAGTACAACAAGAACACCTGCACCTGCTCTGGCGACGGCTGCAACGGCAACGTGCCGAGCCGCGAGCGCGCCTGGGAAGACGCGGTCAACGTGCTCAAGAACGAGCTCACCGACGGCTCTTACAACCTGGGCGTTGCCACCTTCTCGGGCGGCCATAAGACCGTCACGGAGAGGGCCTGCACCGATCAGCCCAGCGAGTCGATGGCGATGCGCACGCGGGCTAGTCAACCCCTCACCTTTGCGAGCAGATTCGTCGAAGCGGCCGACATTTCGCCCGGTGGCGGGACGCCCACGCCGGCAGCGCTGCTCGGTACCCTCGATGACAATCGCAATGGCAACTACTCCGACGCGCGCTACCTGCTGGCGGGCGATACCCAGTCGGCAAGCCGTGCCAAGGCTGTCTTGCTCGTCACCGATGGCCTGCCTACCTACTGCCCTGGCGACGGGAAGAACACCGGGGATCCCGAGCTACACGCGACGGTGGACGCGGCGCGTGCCATCGCCAAGCAGGGCGTGCAGGTGTTCGTGCTCGGCTTCAAGATCGGCGAAGACGACAAGTTTCAGCTCTTCGCCAACGCAGGCGATCCGAATCATCCGGGCCCCTTCAACTACTGTGACGGCAGCCATCGCGTGCCCTGCATCTGCCACCCAACCCGCACGGGAGGCAGCTACCGGCCGGCTGGCTGCACGAGCTGGGCGAACGTGCCGCGCACCACCTGGTACGTCGTCAGCAACACGACCTCGATCGTGAGCGCCGTGCGCTCGATCGCGCGTCGCACGGTGTCGTGCACCCTCGACATCAAGGATACCGGCAATGGCGTCACGGACACCTCGGTGTTGAGCGTCAACATCGTCGGCAGTGGCACGTCCACCCGCGTACCGAGCTCCGACTACACGATCAGCGGCAAGTCGATCACGCTGCGCACGGCCGCCTGCAATTCGCTGAAGGACGCCATCGACCGCGATCCGAACGCCTACCTCGCGATTCGGGCCGGTTGTGCGTGTGATGCAGGCGCGAGCGAGATCTGCGGCAATGGCGTGGATGACGACTGTGATGGCAGGGTCGATGAAGACTGCGTGCCCACCACCACCTGCGGCGTCAACGCCGACCCTGCAGAGTGCGCGCCCGAGGTCTGCGAGCTCGAGGTGTGTGATGGTAAGGACAACGACTGCGACGGCACGACCGACGAGGGCTGTGGCGGCTGCGTTCCCTTCGCGGAGATCTGCGACGACAAGGACAACGACTGTGATGGCACGATCGACGAGATGTGCGTCGCCTGCGAAGATGCGGTGAGCGAGATCTGTGACGGCAAGGACAACGACTGCGACGGCACGATCGACGAGGGCTGTCCGATCGGCGTGCAGTAGGCTGCTGCGCGGATGACCCAGGGCATGCCCCTCTCAGGGCATGCCGGTCAGCGTGAGGGCTTGAGGCAGCACCTCGAAGCGCGCGGGCAGCATCCCGACGGGCTCGCCGTCGGCTTCGATCCACACGACTTGTGCGGTTTGCGCATCGAGCACACGCCCGCGCACCATGCGGATCTTCTGGCCGTCGATGTGCTTGCCCGCCATCAGCAGCGGAAAGCGCAACAGCGACTGTGTGACGGGCAGCTTGGGCGCGATCACGAGGTCGAAATTGCCGTCGTCGATGAACGCCCGCGGCGCGACGCGCATGCCACCTGCGAAGTACTGGCCGTTCGCACATACCGCGAACAGCAGCGGCCCCTCGTGGACGATCTCGCCGTCGACGCGCAGGGTGACGGGCGGCGCGGCATAGCGCGATAGACCCACGAGCCCGCTCGTCACGTAGGACAGCTTGTTGCGCTTGCCGAGGGCTGCCTGCTCGCGCAGCCACAACATCGACTCGCCCGTGAGGCCGAAGCTCGCGATGTTGAGAAAGCAGCGCGTGCGGGTCGTGCCGTCGGGTTGTCGCGATTCGATGCGACCTACGTCGACGCGCTTCTTCTTGCCGCGCGCGATGCGCTCCACGGAGGCCCGCATGTCGCGGCCGAGTCCGAGCAGCCGCGCATAATCACGACCCGTGCCGAGGGGCAAGCTCGCCACCTCGACCCGCGAGAGGGCGTTTGCGCGCATGAGCCCGCTGACGACCTCGCTCATCGTGCCGTCGCCGCCCGCGACGACGATGCGCGTTGCACCGCCGTCGACGGCCACGCACGCGAGGCGCTCTCCGTCGCCCTCTTGGGTGGTTTCGAGCAGGGCGTGGGGGCCGAGATGCTGGTCGAGCAGCCGGGACAGCTCGGGCATGCGCCGTTCGGTCTCGCCGAGTCGGCTCTTGGGATTGACGATCACGAACGTGCTCATGCTTGCACCGTGTAGCGTGTCGCGACTCGCTCGCGATAACGCTCCATTTGATCGCGGATCTCCGCGTCGCTGACGCCGGCTTCCGTTTGGGCCGCGTGCGCGAGGACGGAGAGCTCGTCGAGCCCTTGTCCTTTCGCGAACACGCTGAGCCGCACGCGACGTTCGAGCACGTCGCACAGACTCGCCGCGCATTCTTCGCGGATCGACCAGGGCACCTCGGCCAAGAGGTAGTGTGAGCCCGAGATGCGCCGATGCAGGGCGGGCTCGGTGCCTTCGAGCATGCGCAGGGCCTCCTTGCCCCAGCTGCCGATCAAGCGCTCCCGCGTCACCTCATCGATCCCGAAGCGCAGGCTGAGCTCGCGGCCGAAGGCGTCGCGGTCGAAGTCGTCGTCGCGCAGGGGGCGTCGATCCGTGGCACAGGGCAAAAGCCTTGCCCGTCTTTCGGCAGGCAGCGTGCGCACCACGCGGTCGACGGTTTCTTCGGCCATGGCGCGATACGTGGTGAGCTTGCCGCCCGCGATCGAGATCATGCCGCTTCGGTCTTCGCTGAAGCGGTGCTCGCGAGACACGCGCGAAGGAGGTGTCTTGGCTTCGGGGTCGGACACGAGGGGGCGCACGCCGGCGTAGACGCTGACGAGGTCCGCTTCGCTGAGCTTTGCGCGCGGAAACGCGTGGTTTGCGGCCGAAAGCACGTAGGCCACCTCGGCGCGCGTCACGCGCGGCTCATCGATCTCGTCGGTGAACGCGTCGGTGGTGCCGATCAGGTGTACGTCTTGCCACGGGCACAGAAACATGTGTCGGCCGTCCGCGGCCTGAAACGACACGGCGGCGTCCGCGTGCACGCGCTCGCGTGCGATCACGGCGTGAATGCCCTTGGCGGGCCTGAGCTCTTCGTGCACCAGCTGGGTGTCGAGCTTGCGCAGGCGGTCGACCGAAGGGCCCGTGGCGTTGACCACGCGCTCGGCGCGAATGCGGTGTTCGTGGCCGCTCAGTCGATCGCGGATGCGCACGGCGGTCACGCGACCCTGCGCGTCGTGGTCGAAGCCCGTGCACTCGGCGTGGTGGACGGCCTCGGCGCCTGCGCGTCGCGCATCCTTGATCGTCTCGAGCACGATGCGCGCGTCGTCCACTTGCTGGTCGTAGTAGAGGCCTGCGGCACGCAGCCCCTCGCGGCGTACGTCGCGGCTCAAGGTCTCGATCTCTCGACGCTTGAGAATCTTGAAGCTCCCACCTTTGAAGCCCGAGAGCGCGCCGTAAATCGACAGGCCCGCCACCATCTTCCAGGGCGGCACACCGTCGTCGAAGGCGCAGAACAGAAAGGGCAGGGGGCGCACCAGGTTTGGATTGAGGGCTGCAAGCCTGTCGCGCTCCACGCACGACTCACGCGTCACCCCGAGCTGACCTTCGGCGATGTAGCGAAGGCCGCCGTGGATCATCTTGGAGGTGTGGCTCGAGGTGCCGCTCGCGAAGTCGTCGCGCTCGAACAGCACGCACGAAAGGCCTCTGAGGGCTGCGTCGCGCAACACGCCCGCGCCCGTGATGCCGCCTCCGATCACGACGAGCTCCGCGCCTTCTTCGGCGAGCCGGGTGAGCGCGCTCGTCCGCTGCTCGAGCGTCCAGCTCACACGAGCTTCCCTGGGTTCATCACACAGTCTGGATCGAGCGCGTGCTTCAAGGCGCGCAAGCTCGCCATGCCTAGGGCACCCTTTTCGTGCTCGAGCCAGGGCGCGTGGTCTGTGCCGACGCCATGGTGGTGCGACACGGTGCCGCCCGCTTCCACGATGGCGTTGGTGGCTGCGCGCTTGATCGCTTGCCACTGGGCGAGCGGATCGCGCGTGCTCAAGGGATAGAGCACGATGAAGTAGACGCAGGCGCCATCGGCGTAGCTGTGGGAGACGTGGCCCATGGCGAGGCCACCGCCCGCGTGCTCGCGTGCCGCTTGCACGAGCGCGTCGACGACGGTGCGGTGTCCGGTGAGCAGGTCGCTCCAAGAGAAGGCGGTTTCCATCGTGTCGATGGCCACGCCCTCGTCGTACAACACGTCGCGCAGGTAGGGATTGCGGAAGCGATCGCGCTGCCACGACTTGCCGGGACTCTTGCCGAGGGGCAGCCCACCGTGGGACACGCCGATGGCCTGCGCGCGCAGCATCGTCGCCTTCACGCTCGCGCGCTCGTCGCCCTCGACCCCGAACAACAGCAGGCTGCGTGAGTCGCCGTAGCCGAGCTGGCGCGTCGCGCGGAGAAAGGCTGTACCCGCGTCGAAAGCGCGCTCGGGATCGCGCTTGAGCAAGAGCGAGAGCTCGGTCTCGCGCGCGTCGGACAAGCGCATCATCGTCATCGGCAGACCCGCGTCACGCAGCGCGCGGATGGTGTCGACGCCCGAGGCGAAGTCCCTGAACAACATGCCGCGGATGTCTTGTAGCGCTGGCTTTGGCGAGATGCGCAACGTGGCTTCGACGATCACGCCGAAGATGCCTTCCGAGCCCAGGATCGTCTCCTTCAGATCCGGACCCGCCGCGTTGCGCGGCACGCCGAGCGTGCGTAGCTCGCCCTTTGGCGTGATCATGCGCGCCGAGACCAGCAGCGCGTCGATGCCGCCGTAGCCGTCCGATTGCTGTCCCGACGAGCGCGCCGCGATCCAGCCGCCCAACGTGGAGTGCTCGAAGGATTGGGGGAAGTGCCCGAGGGTGTAGCCGCGCGAGGCCAGAATGGCTTCGAGGGTGGGGCCGTCGATGCCGGCCTCGAAGGTGGCGGTGCGGCTCGTGTCGTCGAGGGCGAGTAGTCTGTCGAGGCGTGTGGTGTCGAGGCAGACCACCGCGCGCTTGCCCTCGGGCAAGAGGGGGTCGACGCCGCCGACGACGCTCGTGCCACCTCCGAACGGCACCACACTCAGCCCGTGCGTGCGCGCCACCTCGAGCACCTTGGCGACAGCCTCTGCGCTCGTCGGATACACCACGACGTCGGGCGCGCGATCGAGCTTGCCGCTGCGTGTGCGGATCAGATCGGCAAAGCTCTTGCCCGCTGCGTGCGTGGCACGTTCGCGCACGTCGACGTGCACGTGGGCCTGTCCGACGGCGGCTTCGAGTGCTTCGCGTGCCTCCGCGCTGATGCGCGGCAAGGGCAGCACCACCTCGCTGAGGCTTGCAGCCGCTTCGCTGCGGGTGATCTTCGTCTGAAAGCGCTCGCCCAGCCCAGCCACGATGGCCGCGCGGTGCGCGTCGTTCAGCTCCATGGTCTCAGCGGCACGGCCCCAGCCGTTCCAGCGCAGCACGTCTCGATCGATGGTCATCGGCCCTCTCGCGGGCACGAACCCTAGCAACCGTCCATGACGCACCGCAAGACGAGCAGTCGTTACAGCACCCGGACCGTGCGCAAGAGCCAGCGCTCGTCGTCCCGGACCAACTGGTAGATCACCGTCTGCTCGTATTCGTTGTCGCCGATGCGCGTGGTGATCGTGGCCTTGTCGCCCGCGACTTCGATCGACTTCTGGAGCAGGGCCTGTTGCTCGGAATCAAACACGGATAGCGCGCTGCGCAGGGCCTCACCGAGTCGAGAGGCTTCGCCCTCGTCGAAGCTCGACACGTCTCCGTCGGCGTTCAAGCGGCAGGGAACATGGCTCGGATTTGCGTAGCTGAGGGCGGCGTCCACGCGCTGGTCGACACGTGGCGCGCTCACCTCGTCGAGGAAGCGCTCGACCTGCTCCTTGGGCGTCGTGACGAGGGCGTCGGCCGTGACCACGATGCCAGCCAGGCTCAGCACACCCACGAGCATAGGAACGATGAAACGTCGCATGACCCAACCCACTGCAGCTTGCGTGCCAGCTCTGGCCGCTAGGGTTTGTCGCGTGAATTCAACGTTTCTAGGCGCCTGGGCCGAGGCTTCGCCGGCGCCGTTCGTGACAGAATGACAACTCGGGCCGCGAGCGCCTGGGACGCGATGCCAGGCTGACAAAGCGCCTGGCGCTTTCAGCTGGCATCGTTCGTGAGTCAGTCAGGCATCGAGCGCGGCACGCATCGCATCGAGCGGGGCCCTTCGCCCCGTCCAGAGCTCGAAGGCGAGGGCGCCCTGATGCAGCAGCATGCCGAGCCCATCGACCACCTGAAGGCCGTGGGCGCGTGCGGCGCGCAGCACCGTGGTGTCACGCGGCTTGTAGACGAGGTCGACGACACTCGCGTCCCTAGGCAGGGCCTCGAGCGGCAGGCTCCTTGCGAAGCCTTCGGCGTCATTCGCGCTCGGCAGCGTGGCGCTCGTCGACTGTACGAGCAGCGTGGCGCCTCCGAACACCTCGCGCATGGTCTCCGTGTCGAGCGCCGTGATGGAGAGGCGGCATGCGCCGCACACGGAGGAAAGCTCGCGTACGAGCGTCTCGGCCTGGTCGCGCCGCCGGGCACAGATCGCGATCGAGCTCGCGCCGCGCTCTGCGAGGCCGACCACTGTGGCGCGCGCTGCGCCGCCTGCACCCAGCACCACGACGTGGGCGCCGCTGAGCACGACGCCTGCTTCCTCGAGCGAGCGCGCCAGGCCAGGGGCGTCCGTGTTGTGCCCGACGAAGCCGTTCTCGCTCCGCACCAGCGTGTTCACTGCGCCGATGGCCCGTGCTTCGCGCGTGACCTGCTCGAGACAGCCGATGACGGCCTGCTTGTGGGGCACGGTGACGTTCGCGCCGCGCACGGAGAGCGCCTCGAGACCGCGCACCGCGTCGACCAAGTGTTCGGGTCGTACCTCGAAGGTGACGTAGGTTGCGTCGATGCCGAGCGCGCGAAACGCCGCGTTTTGCATGGCGGGCGAGCGCGAGTGGCTGACGGGATAGCCCAAGATGCCGTAGGTGTCGGTCATGCTTCACTCCACGCGCGCGCGGATCTCGCCCTCTGCCACG
This sequence comes from uncultured Polyangiales bacterium, assembly GCA_964398415.1. Taxonomy (GTDB): domain Bacteria; phylum Myxococcota_A; class Polyangia; order Polyangiales; family DASUME01; genus DASUME01. Next base: position 7,918 of record CAYNOM010000142.1, read on the forward strand.
CGCACGCGCAGTCTTGCGCCCGAGGGCAGCTCTTCGGCGCGACGCACCACACGCCCCGTGTCGTCGTCGAAGGCGATCGCGTAACCTCGGCCGAGCACCGCGAGCGGGGAGAGTGCGTGGAGTTGGCCCATGCGCTGCTCGAGCCAGTGGCGACGCGCGGCGACGAAGCGGCTCGGGCTCAGGCCGAGCTCGGCGCGCAGCTTCGACAGAGCAGCGTGTTGTGCGGACAGGCGCCTTCGGGGGTCGTGCTGTTGCAGTCGCTTGTGCTGTTCGCCGAGCCGGTGACGCAGGCCGAAGAGCCGCGCTTCGAGCGCGCGCACTTGGGCGGCGTCGAGCTTGTCGAGCTTGCCGCGGGCCGAGGCGAGGGCGGCGCGCGGATCGCGCAGCTTCGTGCCGAAGCGTTCGAGCGCGAGCCGTCCGCGGTCGACCTTCGACTCGAGCGCACGCGACAGGTGGCGCGTGAGCGCATCGAGCTTGCCCTCGAGTACCTCTCGCTCGGGCACCACCAACTCGGCGGCGTTCGAGGGCGTGGCGGCCCGCACGTCGGCGACGAGATCCGCGAGGGTGACGTCCACCTCGTGGCCCACGCCACTGACCACGGGCACCCGACATGCGGCGATGGCGCGCACCACACGCTCGTCGTTGAAGGCCCACAGGTCTTCGGCCGAGCCGCCACCGCGCGCCACGATCACGACCTCGAGCTCGGGCAGCTTCTGCACGGCGTTCAAGGCGCGCACGATCGCGGCGGGCGCGTCGGCACCTTGCACGAGCGTGGGCGCGATGACGATGCGCACGGGGCTACGTCGCGCGGACACGCGCAGGATGTCGTGCAGGGCGGCGCCATGCTCGCTCGTGACGACACCGATGCAGCGCGGGAACAGGGGCAGCTTGCGCTTGCGCTCGGGGCTCGTGAGGCCCTCGGCCTCGAGCTTGGCGAGGATGCGCCGAAACTGGGCCAGAAGGTCGCCCTCGCCCGCTGGCATCGCGCTCCGCGCGATCATCTGGAAGGTGCCGCGAGGCTCGTACAGCGTGAGTCTGCCTCGCAGCCTCACGCGCGCGCCGTCTTCCATGGCGGCACGGGTGCGTCGTGCATCGCCGCCGAACATCACGATGCGTAGCTGCGCCTGCTCGCGCTCATCGTTGAGCGTGAAGTACAGGTGCCCGGCGTGGGAGCGGGTGAGGTCGGACACCTCGCCCACCACCAGCACGTCGCCCCACTCGTTTTCGAGGCCGAGGCGCACTGCCCGGTTGAGCCCGGACACGCTGAGCGGTTGTTCTTCTCGGAAGCGCATGGAGCCTTGCATCGCCGAGGAGCGGCGTATCATGCGGGTGCCCTCGCGCAACGCCCGTGCTAGCCGAGCGCCATGGCGCGTGCGGTGGTGGGGATGGGCGGCAACCTGGGCTCGCGTCGCGCCATCTTCGACTGCGCGCTGCGCATGCTCGCGGCTGCACCGGGTTGTTCGGTCCTCGCGCGCTCTTCGCTCTACGCCACTCCACCTCTCGGTCCGCCACAGCCCGACTATCTGAATGCGGCGCTGCTCGTCGAGTGGGTCGGCACGGCCGAGTCGCTGCTCAGCCTGCTGCGTCACGTGGAGCTTGTGCTCGGACGCGAGCGTCGCGTGCGCTGGGGCGCGCGCACACTCGACCTCGATCTCTTGTGGTGGAGCGAGGGGGCGGTCGAGACGCCCTTTCTGCACGTGCCCCATCCCGAGCTCACGCGTCGCAACTTCGCGCTCGCCCCCCTGCTCGACGTGTTGCCCGAGCTCGGGCCACGCTACGGCGCACTGCTCGACGCGCTGGGCCGGCCGACCCTGGCCCGGCCGGGTTGGGCCGCGGTGCAAACGGCCGACGCGCGCTTTCGCATCGAAGGTGCGAGCGACGACGACGAGCTCGCGGCGCTGCTCGTGAGTGCAGTGGTGCAATGTGGACGCGTGTCGGTGACGCCCAGCACCAGCTTGCCCTTTTTCATGCGCGGTGGCCGAGCGCGGGAGGTCGACGCACTGCTCGGCTTGGCTCGGGCGCTCGCGCGAAACGGCTTCGTGGCAGCGGGCGCAGCCGTCTTCGAGCGCGGCTCGGACAGCCTTCGTGGCGTGCTGATCGGTAGCCATGGGCACGACGCGCGCCTGCCGCTCGTGGTAGCGTGCTCGCGAGAGACGTCTCCGGGGGACGGGGCGGTCTCGGGAAGCTGCGTGACGGAAACCTGATTCTGGTTCTGATTCGGTCAGATCCGTTACGATGCGAGAGCCCTTTTTGCCGACGTTGGAACGGCGGCACGGGTAGAGGAGAGCGGATGGCCGACACGCGCAAAGACAAGCGCGCACCCGTGTCATTGAAGGTCCGGTTCAAGAGCGCGACCGTCGACGAGTTCATCGAGCAATACAGCCGTGACGTGTCGCGCGGCGGGATTTTCATCAAGTCCAGCCAACCCATGGTCGTGGGCACGCTGCTCAAGTTCCAGCTGCAGCTCAAGGACGAGTCCTCGCTGATCAAGGGAGTGGGCCGCGTGGTGTGGACGCGCGCCGAGGAGGACGCCACGAGCGAGCAGCCCGCCGGGATGGGTATCAAGTTCATCAAGATGGACGCAGACAGCCGCACCACCGTCGAGCGCGTCATCGAAGCGCACAGCGGCGAGCCAGGCACGTTCGATCGTGGTGAGCCGCAGATCATGGCGTCGGACCTGCCTGCGGTTCCTGCGACCAACGGCGGGGCGTTCTTCCCGGATGCGGGCCCGGTGGTGCTGCCTCCGCCGGAGGATCGCACCGCGGTGCGACACGCGGCACAGTTTCTCGCCTCCGCACTCTCCGAGGCGGCCACCGACGAGCACGCAGCGCGCGAGGCGGAGCAAAAGGCCGAGGAGGCGCGCCGTCGCAGCGCGCAGATCGACGCCCAGCGCCTGGCCGAGGCTGAGCGCTTGAAGGCGGAGCAAGGCAAGGCGGAGTCGCTGCCTTCGATCATGATCGACCCGAGCCTGGGCGGCGGGGCCGCGGCGAGCGCGGATGCGGACGCCGATAGGCCCACCGATCACATGATCCAGCACGCACCGACGTCTGAGCGGCCGACTGCGCCGAAGGAGCGACCGAAGCCGAAGATCGAGCACGGGCTGATCGCCGATGAGGACACGGGCGTCACCGACGTGCAGGCGCTGCCGCTGGAGGAGCCCGCCCGCGTGCCCGTGCAGGAGCCTGCGCCCAAGAAGAGCCTGTTGCCGTGGGTGGTGATCGCGGCGGTGGTGCTCGTCGCGGCCTTCGTAGCCTTGCGCAGCGAAGGGCCGATCGACGCCACGCGTAGCGATGCGCTGCCGGCGGACCCGACGCCGCCGAGCATCATCGCCGCGCCAGAGGAGCCCTCGCAGGTGGACGACACCCAAGCCGAGCCGGTCGCACCGTCCGCGGATGCCGCCGCGCAGGCTGCGGCACCGAGCACACCAGACGAGCCAGAGGTCCCCGAACGCACCCCTGCCGAGCTGATCAGGGTCTCGCTCAAGACCAGCCCCGATGGCGCCGAGGTGTTCGTCGACGACCGCTTGCGCGGCAAGGCCCCACTCACGCTCGAGCTCGAACAGGGCGTCGAGATCAAGGTGAGCGCGCGCGCGCCTGGTCGCGTCGCGAGATCGGAGACGATCACACCGACGAGCGACATGCGCCCCTTGCGCTGGACGCTCGCGCCGCTGCCCTACGTGCTGCACGTCGAGACCACCCCACCGGGCGCCGTGGTGTTCGCGGGCGCCAAGCGCGGTACGGCGCCGGCGGACTTCACATTCTCGCGCGCACCTGGGGGTCCCATCTCGGTCACGATCCGTCTTGCCGGCCATCAA
>CAYNOM010000143.1:0-8259 GCA_964398415.1 uncultured Polyangiales bacterium
GGGCGGTGATGTCGTTCACGCAGGTGAAGCCGAAGACAGCCTGCCTCACCTCGGTCGGTGAGGCGTCCTTGAGGCGCGTGCCGATCACCACCCCGAGCTCGGCCTCGTGCTCCACGCGCTGGCTCATGGCGGGCAAGCGCACCTCGTCCTCGGGTCCGCACACCGCGCTCGGCGGCTTGAGAAACAAGAGCGGCTCGCTCGGCACGTCGTTGCCTAGCTCCTTGGCGTGCGCCGCGTAGTTGCGACCGACGCACAGGATCTTCGAGGGCGTCACGGGGGCTAGGAGGCGTGCTTCGTGGCGCGGGATCACGACGCCGGTCTCGGTGCCCGAGAGCCATGGAGCTCCGCTCAGAAGCCGTAAGGAGCTGTCGTCGATGGGGCTGGCGAACGAGGTCACGCCTCGCTGTTCGACTCTCAGGATCTGCATGGGCCCGGAGCCTACACGACGTGCCGCGCGCGGTGAAATGGCCCTCAGCGCGCCTCGAGCGCGATGCTGCCGTCGTCGCGCAGCGTGAGCGCCCCACCTTCGCCGCCGCAGCCCCAGCAGGTGCTGAAGAGCAGCTCTCTCGGCATGTCGGGTTTGTGCGCCACCACGAAGGCAGCGTGCTCGTTTCGTGCGAGTAGGCTGCCGATCACGATCGGCGGCCCCTCGCGCCCAGGGTAGATCGCGATCAACAGCGCCCCCTCGGGCGTATCCCCGCTCAGCACCCAAACCTCTTCGCCGTGTACGGGCGACCAGGCCAGGAGCGAGCCCGTGGCGATCCAGGGAGCCATGCGCGAGCGCGACGATCTTGCGGCCCTGAGTGACGCGTCGACATCCGCCTCGGACGAGGGCACGAAGCGCTCGCCGAGGTCCTTGGTTTGTGGGAGCGACGCGAGCAGGGTGCGCAGCGCATCCCGATCGAGCGCGAGCGGGGCCACTGCAGGGCGCGCGGGCTCCTCAGGGTAGCTCAGCGCGGGGGTGGGGCCACGACAGCAGCGAAAGGTCAGCGTGCTGCTCTTGCTGTCCGGCGTGGCGGCATCACGCGCGGCGCAGCGATGGCTGACGGCGGGGGCCTCGGTCGCGGCGCCACGCACGACCGCCGTGCGCAGGCTGTCGCCGAGGCCGCGCGTGGTGGGGCTCGCCGTCCACTCGCGCCCGAGCGCGCCCATGGCGTAGGTGCCCGTGGCGCTCGCGCAGGAGGAGAGCTCGACTCGGCAGCGCAGCGCGTCGAACTCGCGCCCCAGCACGGGATAGATCGCGTTTTCGTCGCCTTTGCAGGCGCGTTCCCACTCGAGCTCGTGGCATAGCCGCTTGCCCTGGGTCGTGCACAGCCGCGCCGCCTCCTTGCGATCGACACCCGTGGTCACGGGCTTTGACGGATCGTTGGGGTGGGGCAGGGCGTCGATGAAGAATGCGGGCAGCTCGAGGGCGACCCCGTCCGCTTCGCGCGCAGGATCGCGCGGCGTGCTCGCTGTAGCGCTGCCCACGCGTAGCCGCCCCGCGGGCACTTCGATCTCGAGGCCTGCCCTCAAGGGCGGCGCAGGCTGGGCTGGGGCCTGCTGCTTCGGCGGCTCTTCGCGCGACGGCTGAGCCTTCGCTTCCGGCGCTGCGACAGCGCTGGGCGGCGTGGGCTCGGGCGCTCGGGGCACGGCTTCGTGTGCATCCGAGCAGCCAACTGCTGCGGTGAGCAGCGACGATAGAGCGATCCATCGCGGCCTGTTCGCGTTCACGGGCCCGACGCTAGTGAGCCCCCGCCGTCACCGCAAGTTTCGTTCACGCCTTGAAAATCGGCCCCGCGCGTCGCACCTTGGGCGGGTCGAAGCGGTCCGGGTGGTCGTCGGCATGGGTGAAAGCCCGTGCGGGAGGAAAGTCCGGGCTCCAATGGGCAGGATGCTAGCCAACTGCTAGTGGGGGTGACCCCGAGGAAAGTGCCACAGAGAACAGTCCGCCGCGCCTTCCACGTTCGCGTGGCTCGCGCGGTAAGGGTGAAACGGTGAGGTAAGAGCTCACCGGGCTCGCGGTGACGTGAGTCGCACGGCAAACCCCATCCGGAGCAAGACGGAATAGGGAAGCGTTCGAGGGTGGCCCGCCCGATGCTTCCGGGTTACGTCGCTCGAGGCGCGTGGTGACGCGCGCCCTAGATGAATGACCGCCGCCACACGTTCGGTAACGGACGGGCGGAACAGAACCCGGCTTATGGGCCCTTCGACCGCATGCGTCTTCCTTCGGGCAGGCGTGTGCGCTTATGCGTCTCGCCTGCGATCACGGTCGCGGGCTGCCCAAGGAGCGGAGAAGCTCGCCTCCTCGAGCGCATCGAAGCGGTACACGTGCTCGACGCGAATACTCTCGAAGGCCAGAAAGCGCGCCCGCATGCGCAGGAGTGGATCGAGCAGCTGCGCGTCCAGGATGCCCTGCACGCGGGCCTCGGAGAGCAGCGCGGAAAGAGAGGCGTCACTCTGGTGCGGATGGAAGACACGCGAGGGCGTGAGAAACAGGCGCGCGCCGAGGGGAGCCACGCGTCCATCGAATCTATCGCCCGGTCGCAGCTCGCGATCGGCTCCGGTGGGCGAAAAGCGCAGTCGCGCACCCCCGATCAGATCGTGCACGAGGCCCGTGTCACTGTCGACGCGCTCCACCTCGAACAGGCTGCGGTAGCTGCGTAGCCACGCCGCGAGCTGTGCGCGTTCATCCGCGGCGAGGGCGTTTGCGGCCGCGAAGGCGGCGACCGGCGCCGCCGCGTCCGGGGGGTGAAGCGAGCACAGGTAGCACTCGAAGAAGTGGGCGATCCGACTCTCGTAGTCGGCCATGGTCGTGCGGATTTCGCCGGTTCGCTGCTCGAACGCCACACGGATCTGCGCGAGGCGAGTCTCGCCGTGATGATTCACTGCCCAAGCTAGGGCGCGCTCGAACAAAGCTAGATTCAGCATTCTGCCGTCCGGCCGTACATATCGCACCCGCCGCCTCCACGCAGCTGGAACAAACTCGCCGCGAAGTCGTTCCAAAATCAGGCATTCGAACGTGGGGCAGTGCAAACTGTCATTCCCCTTGCGCCGCCAGCGTGCTGGGGTCTACAAACCACCTTTGCTGCACACCGTTGTCCCGTTGGGAGGCCCCGTGAGGGAACTAGTTCGCTATCTTCTAGAGAATGCCTACATCGATTTCGGTGGCGACATCAGCATGGACCAAGTCCGGCAGCACCTGCGTGAAGACGACAGCCGTGAATCTCGCGCGCTGCTCGCGAAGTTGATCGAGGACAAGGGCGTCGACGACCTGTTGCTCGCGCTTGCCGACGTGCTGAAAGAGTACATCCAAGTCGGCATCAGCGAAGACGTCGTGCGCGAGCAGCTCGTCACCTACAGCGAAAGCTGACGGCGGGTTCTCGCGGTTTTGCGATCGCAGATCGGCGCTGCTAGCATCCGCGCCACCATGCGCTCTTTTTCGACCCACGCGCTGTTGCCCTTGCTGCTTGGCCTGTTCTCGCTCGGAGCGAGCTGTGATGACAGGAGCAAGGGTGGCACCACGGCTCCAAGCGGTTCCAAGGAGGCGGAAGCCGCGAAGATCGAGAAGCTCAGCGGCGTCGATACGAGCTCGCTGACGAGCAGCGAACAACGCGTCTGGGTCGACCTCGTCAACGAGTTGCTCTCGCCCTGCGGCGAGCCGGTGAGTGTGGCCCAGTGCGTGGCCGAGTCTCGGTCTTGCAGCGCTTGTGTGCCAGCCGCCCGTTACGTCGTGCGGCTCGTGGCCGAGGGCCTCGAACGCTCGGAGATCCAAGATCACTTTGCGTCCCGCTTCGACGACAAGCGCAAGGTGTCGATCGACATCGGTGACGCGCCGGTGCGTGGTGCGCCCATGGCGAAGATCACGATCGTCGAGTTCAGCGATTTCGAGTGCCCGTATTGCGGGGCGGCCCACCCGGTGCTGTCGCAGACCATCGAGCAGCTCGGCGGCCAAGCGAACCTCGTGTTCAAGCAGTTCCCACTCGAGGGGCACAAGAACGCCATGCCCGCGGCCCGCGCCGCGATCGCCGCGCAGCGTCAGGGCAAATTTTGGGAGGTCGCCGATCTGCTGTTCGAGCATCAGCGCGAGCTGAGCCCCGACAAGATCCGCGCTCTGGCCCAGGAGGCAGGGCTCGACATGGCTCGCTTCGACGCGGACGTGGCCTCTGCCGAGGTGCAACAGCGCGTTGATCGCGATCGCAAGGATGGGCTTGCCCTCGACGTGCAGGGGACTCCGACCCTGTTCATCAACGGTCGCCCGTTTCGCGAGCCCATCGGCAACCTGACGAAGTACCTCAAGGAAGAGCTGGAGCGCTGAGCGAGAAACAGCTCCGCCAGGCCATTTTGAATGGTTGCGGGCAGGTGCCCGTCACGCTTGAGTTACGGGCAGGAGCAACATGCGACGTCTTTCCATCGTATTGGTCTTCGCGGCTGTTTTTTCTTTTGTTTCGAATGCTTGGGCGCTCAGCTCGGGAACCAAGGCGCCTGAGATTGGGCTCAAGGACACCTCGGGCAAGCTCGTCTCGCTGGCGTCACTTCGCGGCAAGGTGGTGCTCGTCGACTTCTGGGCATCCTGGTGTGCACCCTGCAAGGAAGAGCTGCCCGTGCTGCAGAAGTTGTACGAGAAGTACAAAGACAAGGGCCTCGTGATCGTCGGCGTGAACATCGACAACGAGGAGGCCAACATGACCGGCTTTCTGCGTCGACAGCCCCTGACATTCACGGTCGTGCCCGACAAGAAGCGCGAGATCGCGGCGCGTTACCAGCCGCCGAAGATGCCGAGCTCGTACATGATCGACAAAAAAGGCATCGTGCGCCACGTGCACGCCGGCTTCCGCGCGTCCGATGCTGCGGCGCTCGAGGCGGAGATCAAGGCCCTGCTCGCCGAGTGACGCAGCTCCCCGCGTCAGCGGCGACGCTTCGGGGTCTGGCCGCGCTTGCTCTGCATGAACTCGGCCACCTGCCTCGCGACGTACGTGCACACCGCGACGTCCGCGTCCGAGAAGGGCTTGCCGCCACGGCGGTTGATGAGCTGTAGCAGGCCGAGCAGGTTGTCGTCGCGACGCAGCGGAAGCAGCAACATGCTCGCCGTCTGCATGCCTACGCGTCCGTCGATGGCTGGGTCGAAGCGTGGATCGCTCAAGACGTCGTTGATCACGAGGAACTCGGCCGTCGTGAGTGCGGCGGCCCCGAGTAGGCCCTGGCTCGACGGGATGGCTTCCGCCCGGCGTTCCTCGCTTCCGGTGCCCGTCAGTGCCACGAGGCGAAGCTCGTCGGTGTTGATGTCGTAGATGCCGCCGGTGGCCGCTTCGCAGGGGACGAGGTCCTGCAGGAGCTTCACGGCGAACACCAGCCCCTCGGCGCTGCTCGCGAGAAAGTAGAGATCTTGCACCGCTTCGAAGGCGGCCGATAGCCGCCGATCGTGATCTCCGGTGGACTCGAGCGGGTTGCCCGACGACCAGGAATCCGCGGCACTTTGCGGAGTTGGCAGCGGCGTGCGCGGGGCCGGCGCGTGCGCGACCTCTTGCGCTGGGGGCGGGGGTGCGACTACCACGGGGCTCGGTGCGGGCTCGGCGTGCGTCACCGGAGGTGTGAAGGACGAGCGCACGGGGTCGCTCGCACGGCTCGGAAGGTTCGGCTCAGTGCCACCGCCCTGCCACGTGAAAACCGGCTCTCCGCGCCAGTCTTTCCATACGAGGGTCGCAACCGGTCCACGCGTGGGCTTGCCTTGAAAGTAGTGATCGAACAGCGCGAGGCTCACGAACTGCCCGCGCGGGCGTCCCGACAGCGTGGCCTGTACCCGCGCGAGCTCGACGCGTAGGCCTTGCTCTGCCACGGCGGGCTCGGGCGCACTGGGCGCAAACAGGCAGCGCTCGCGGTAGGCGATGGGCGATGCTGCGCTGGGCTCCTCGTCGCGCGTCGACAGCAGGACGAACGTGGAGCTTGCGGGTGCGAAGGGGCTCTCGACGTAGGCCATCGTGCCCCTGGAGCGGGTGGTTGCGCTCGGTGTGCTCACGGCCGCCTGAGGGTGAGCGGCGGCCTCTGCGTTTTGCGCGGCGACGAGCTGCTCGCGAATGGCGCGCGACTCCTCGGGCGAATAGGCCATGGTCGCGGCGCGCACCTTGGCGGGCTGCGTGGGTGCGGGCACGTGTGCCGAGGGCACGGGTACGGGTGCGGCGGGTGCGGGCACGGGCACGGGCACGTGTACGGCGGGTGCGGGCACGGGCACGGGCACGTGTACGGCGGGTGCGGGCACGGGCACGGGTGCAGCAGGTAGGGGCACGGGCGCAGGGGCGCGGGCTTGGGCGAGCTGCGCGTGGACCGCCGCCGATTCTTCAGGCGAGTAGGCGAGGGTGGCCGAGCGTTTCGGGGCGGTATCGGCGCGGTTTACGTTCTGGGAATTCGTACCGGGTGGCGCGGGCTCTGTCCGTGGTAACTCGTGTGCGTGCTTCGCCCTTTCCGAGGCTAGCTCGGCCTCGCTCACACGGGACAACACGAAGCGGCGCCGCGAGGAAGAGTCGAGGATCGTCACCTCGCCATCGGCCGACATCACGCAGCTCGCGCCGGGCGGAACGCCCCCGTCCTCGCCGAGTTGCCTGCGCGCCAGACGCAGCGCCGAGAGCCAGTTTTCCGCGAGAACACGTGCCTCGCGGCCATCCTCGTGTGCCTTGAGCGGCGTGACCACGAGCTTCCATGTAATCGTCGCCAAGAGACTCCTGCCGCTTTAGGGTGCGCCTCGAGCATAGCTTGGCACGTCGAGACGATCCTGACTCTTCTAGTCAGCGTGAGCCCCCAGGGTCAAGTCTGGGACGGGGCCTCGACGCCCGAGGGACTCGCAAAGAGCCATCGGGGTGCGTTGCGCCATTCATGGCAGATCGCTAGTCTTCTCCACGTTTTTCAATGAGGGCAGAGGTCCTCCGAAGGCACGTACATGTGGATCTTGGTCGTAGGCGGAGCTGCGATTCTGGAGCGAGCGGACGGCGGGATGGCGACCCTGGGCGAGCTCGGGTGTCGGGTGAGATCAGTCGACCTGTGGGACAACCTGGACGCCCACGATTTCGCGACGGATCCACCCACCGTGATCCTCGTGGAGGCCATCGACCAGGTGGAGGCGGGGCGAGCGGCCATCATGCGGCTGCGCGCGGTGCCTTCCCTGGCCGAGGTGCCCGCCCTCGTGGCGGTGACGGTCAATGCCACCCAGCGACTCGATCCCAACGACGGCTTCGACGACTTCGTGCTCGTGCCCTACGTGCCCGTCGAGCTCTACTCTCGCATTCGGCGCGCAGAGTGGAAGCGCAGCGAGTTCGCCAGCAAGGAGCGCATCAAGATGGGGGCGATGTGCATCGACTTGGCCGCCCACGAAGTGACGATCGATGGCCGCCTCATCGACCTCACGCACCAAGAGTTCGCGCTGCTCTCGTTCCTCAGCCAAAACCGCGGTCGCGTCTTCAGCCGCGAGCAGCTGCTCGATCGGGTCTGGGGCGTCGATTACTACGGTGGCAGTCGCACGGTCGACATCCACGTGCGCAGGCTGCGTATGAAGCTTGGCCTCGCGGCTGAGCCCATCGAAACCGTCCGCGGCGCGGGCTACAAGCTCAAGGCGCCGTGAGCGTGCGTCCGATCGCGGTCGCGGTGGGCGACCCCGCGGGCGTGGGGCCTGTGGTGTCGGTGCGCGCTGCTCTGCGCGTCCGTGACGCAACGCGGGTGGTGCTGTTTGGCGATGCCGAGCAGCTCTCGGCGATCGCGAAGCACGAGGCGGGCGTATGCCTCGCGCGGGTCGCCGCTGACGCGCTCTCCGATGTGGTGCGCGGCGAGATCGGGGTCGTCGACGTAGGCGCCGTGGGACGCGACGTGATCGAGGCTCATGCGCCGAGCGAGCGTGGTGGTGCGGCGCAGTTTGCCGCGCTCAACCTGGCGGCGACGGCGGTGGGCGAAGGCCATGCGCGCGCCCTCGTCACGGGCCCCACGAGCAAGGCTGCCATCGTCAGCGCGGGCCATCCCTTCGTGGGCCAGACCGAACGCCTCGCGGCGCTCTCGGGCCTCGCGGACGACGACGTGACCATGATGTTTCTCGGGCCGACCCTGCGCGTGGCGCTCGTCACCACTCACCTTGCGGTTTCCGACGTGCCGCAGGCGATCACGCGGGCGCGCGTGGCACGTGCGACGCGGCATCTCGCCGAAGCGCTGACGGCGCTCGAGCTCGGCCGCGACCCAAGCTCGCTCGTGGTCTGTGGCCTCAATCCCCATGCGGGTGAGGCAGGCCTGTTCGGACGCGAGGAG
>CAYNOM010000143.1:8269-11724 GCA_964398415.1 uncultured Polyangiales bacterium
GGCGACTCCGCAGGACCCATGGACCCCGGGTCCGAGCAGCGTCCGGAACTCGTCGGTGAGCCGCGCCTTCTGCTCGGCGAGCTCGCGAACGCCGAGCCCTTTGCGAGCGGTCGCATCGCGCTCTCGGGCCCCGCGCCGGCCGAGGCCGTGTTTCGCGCTGCCGCCCGTGGAGACGTGCAGGGGGTCGTGGCCATGTTCCACGATCAGGCCACGATCGCCTCGAAGCTGCTCGATTGGGGCTCCGCGGTGAACGTGACCTGGGGCTTGCCCTTCATTCGCACCAGCGTCGATCACGGGGTCGCCTACGACGCGGCGCGCGCAGGCACGGCCGATGAGGCGGGCATGATCGCTGCCCTCGATCTCGCCTGTCGCCTCAGCGAGGGTCGACATGTCTGACCTCGTCGTGCGGGGCGCGCGGCAGCACAACCTGAAGAACGTCAGCGTGCGCATGCCCCGCGACCGAATGGTGGTGATCACGGGGCCGAGTGGATCAGGCAAATCGTCTTTGGCGTTCGACACGATCTATGCCGAGGGTGAGCGGCGCTACGTCGAGTCGCTCAGCGTGTACGCGCGCCTGTTTCTCGGTCAGATGCCGAAGCCCGATGTCGACGGGATCGATGGTCTCTCGCCCGCGATCAGCGTGCGCCAACAGGGCAACTCGCGAAATCCGCGCTCTACCGTGGGCACGCTGACCGAGATCTACGACTACCTGCGGCTCTTGTTCGCGCGGGCCGGCGTGCCGCACAGCCCGGCCACGGGCAAAGAGATGCGCGCCCACACCGTGCAAGAGGTCGCGGAGCGCGTGCTCGCCCTGCCCGAAGACACGCGCGTGACGCTGCTCGCGCCCCTTGCGCGTGATGAAGCGGGCGCGTTCGAGCGCGAGATCGCCGCGCTGCGCAAGGACGGCTTCGTGCGCGTCTCGATCGACGGCGTCGTGCATGATTTGGGCGAGGACATCACGCTCGACCCGGCGACACCGCACACCATCGAGGCGCACATCGATCGCATTCGCGTGCGCACCAGCGCGCGCCAGCGTCTCACCGAGTCGATCGAGCTCGCGTTCAAGAAGGGCAGGGGCTTTGTCCACGTGCTCGCGGAGGACGGCTTCGACTGGCTCGTGTCCGAGCACCTCGTGTGTGTCGACACGGGCGAGGTGTTTCCGGAGATCACGCCGCGCAGCTTCTCGTTCAACAGCGCAGAGGGGGCATGCCCCGCGTGCGGAGGACTCGGCCGCGTGCACGCGTTCGACCCCGACCTCATCGTGCCCGAGCCTGGGCTGTCGCTCGCCGAGGGCGCCATCGCGGCGTGGGGGCGACCCGAGGGCGCGTTTTATCAGGCGCGGCTCGAGGAGCTGTCGAGCGCGCTCGCGGTCGATCTCGAAAAGCCCTGGGAGAAGCTCAGCGCAGCGGTACAGAAGCGCATTCTCTCGGGCGGGGCTCTCGCGCGTGGCAAGGGCAAGGCGCAGGACTACGAGGGGGTGATCGCGGGGCTCGAGCGCCGAAGCCGCGAGATCGCGCAGCGCAAAGATGCGCGCGCGCTCGCCGACACCCTGAGCTACCTCGAGGACGAGCTGTACCGTTTCGCCCGCGAGCAGGTGTGCGCCGAGTGTGCGGGGTCGCGCCTCGGCCCCTTGCCGCGCAACGTCACCTTGCAGGGCGTGACGCTGCCGGCGCTGTCGCAGATGCCCCTGTCGGCGCTGCACCCGTTCTTCGAAGCGCTGCATCTCGAAGGGCACGCAGGCCAAGTGGTGGCGCGGCTCGTGCGCGACGTGAGCACGCGTTTGTCGGCGCTCGTCGGTCTCGGGCTCGACTATCTCTCGCTCGATCGAGCGGTCACGACCCTCTCGGGCGGAGAGGTGGAGCGCATTCGCCTCGCGACGCAGATAGGTTCCGGGTTGATGGGCGTCTTGTACGTGCTCGACGAGCCCTCGGCGGGTTTGCACGCGCGCGACAACGAGCGATTGCTCGCGAGCCTTCACCGCCTGCGCGATCAAGGCAACTCGCTGCTCGTGGTCGAGCACGACGAAGCCACGATTCGCGGCGCGGATTTCGTCGTGGACATGGGCCCGGGGGCAGGCGCCTTCGGGGGCCAGGTGGTCGCGACGGGCACTCCCGCCGAGCTGATCGAAAATCCGGCGTCGCCCACCGGGCGCTATCTCGCCGGGCGTGATCAGATCCCCGTGCCCACACGTCGCCGTACGCCGCAGCGCTTCCTCGAGCTCGATGCGGTGACGCTGCACAATCTCGCAGCGGTCGACCTGCGCATCCCCGTGGGTCTTCTGACCTGTGTGACGGGTGTGAGTGGCAGCGGCAAGTCGTCGCTGATCGTCGACGCCATGTTGCCGATGGCGCGCGCTGCCCTGCGTCGCAAGGGCGACGAGACGCCTCGGCTGCGCGGGTTCGAGCACTTCGATCGCATCCTCGACGTCGATCAGGCGCCCATCGGGCGCACGCCACGCTCGAGCCCGGCCTCTTACGTGGGCGCGCTCGACGACCTGCGCGAGTTGTTTGCGTCCCTGCCCGACGCGCGCGCCCGAGGCTACGGCACCGCGCGCTTCAGCTTCAACGTGAAGGGCGGACGCTGCGAGACGTGCCGGGGTGACGGCGTCGTGCGCGTCGACATGCAGTTTCTGCCGGCAGAGCTCGTGCGCTGCGAGGTGTGCGGGGGGCACCGCTTCAGTCGCGAGACCCTCGAGGTGCGCTATCGCGGTTACAGCATCGCCGACGTCCTCGAGATGAGCGTCGATGCGGCCCACGAGCTGTTCGCGCCGATGCCAAGGCTGCGGGCCAAGCTCGGCGCGCTGCGCGACGTGGGTTTGGGTTATGTCGCCCTCGGGCAAGGTGCCAACACGCTCTCAGGGGGCGAGTCGCAGCGCATCAAGTTGGCGCGCGAGCTCGGGCGTCGGGTGACGGGGCGCACCCTCTTGGTTCTGGATGAGCCCACCACGGGCCTGCACTTCGCAGACGTCGCGCGGCTCGTGGAGCTGCTCCAGCGGCTCGTCGATGCCGGCAATACGGTCGTCGTGATCGAGCACCATCTAGACCTGATCAAGGTCGTCGATCACGTGATCGACATGGGCCCCGAGGGGGGCCCGTTTGGCGGCCGGATCGTGGCCGCGGGGACTCCCGAGCAGATCGCGGCCGAGCCCGCGTCGCACACCGGACGCTACCTGGCCCGCGTCCTCAGCCCGCCGAGCTGAGAGGCTCGCCGAGACCCTTCGTGTAGGCGTCGGTCACCTGGATCGCCGCTTCGCGAATCTCGGCGCCGCCGCCCACCTGAAGCGCTATCGGGTTCAGATCGATGCGCTCCACCTCGGCTCGAAAATCTTCGAGGAAGGCGCCGACCTGCGAAACCAGCGCAAACAGCGTCTGCAGGTTGGCATCACGTTCCTTCTCCTGCCCCGACAAGATCAACGGCGAGCCCGAAAGACGCCCGAGCGAGCGCTCGAAGGCCTG
>CAYNOM010000144.1:0-11688 GCA_964398415.1 uncultured Polyangiales bacterium
CGGCTCTGGGGCGTGCCGAGGTGCACGCACGCCCCTTCGTCGGTATCGGCGAAGGCCTTCTCCCCGAAGTGGCCGGGCACGATGTGGCGCAGGATGTCGGAGCGTCCTTTGCGTTTCCAGCGGGCCAAATCTTCAGCCGGAACCAGAATTCTGCCGTCGCTGGCCTGCCGGCAACAGGCGCCACAGCTCAGGCAATCGAGCTCACCAGTCTCCAATCTTTCAGTCACCTGAGGAAGATGCCTCGGGGTTGGATCCGCGTCTAGCAGGCCTTTCGTGGCTTGCGTCACATGCTCGGGCAATGCATCTGACCCGAACCGAGTTCTGTTCTATACTCGCGGGTAAGAATTCCAGGACTTGGGACACCCGCGCCGAGGGCGCCAGGGGAGCGATGCTAGGAAACGTCGAAGGCCTGAAGTGCGAGGTCATGAATCGAGTGGCGTGGGTGACCTTGGATCGCCCCGAGAAGCTCAACTCCCTCACCCACGAGATGATGGATGGGCTTCCGCTCTTGTTCGAGCGCCTGGCGGAGGACGTCGACGTGCGCTGCGTGGTGCTGCGTGGTGCTGGACGGGCGTTCTGCGCCGGAGGCGACATCTCGACGGCGGTCGATTCGGGTGAGATGTCCGATGCCGAGCTCGTGGCGCGTTTCAAGCGCCGTCAGCGCGCGGCCGCGCTTCTGCACGAAATGCCCAAGCCCACGATAGCCCAGGTCAACGGCGTGGCGGCTGGCGCAGGCCTCAGCCTCGCCTTGGCGTGCGACATGCGCTTCGCGGGCCCGCAGGCGAAGTTCGGCACGGCCTTCGTCAAGGTCGCCTTCTCGGGCGATTACGGCGCCACCTGGCTCATGCAGCGCCTCGTGGGGCCTGCGCGTGCGCGCGAGCTGTTTTTCACGGCCGACGTCATCGATGCCCGGGAGGCCGAGCGGATCGGTTTCGTCAATCGTGTGGTGCCGCAGGAGCAGCTCGAGGGCGAGGTGAGGAAGCTGGCCGAGCGCATCGCCTGTGGCCCGCCACTCGCGCTCGCGCGCATGAAGCAGAACCTCAATCGCGCCCTCGAATGCGATCTGCAGACCCTGCTGTCGGCTGAGGCCGAGGGCACCGTGGAAATGATGAGCACGCACGACAATCACGAGGCATTGCAGGCGTTTCTCACCAAGCGCCCGCCCGTGTTCGAGGGTCGCTGAGCGCCGACCTCGCTCACGCCGGCGAGCCGCGAGCCTCGGCGTTTAGGCCATCTTTGGGCTATGCTCGTACCCGTGACCCAGGACTCGGATCCCCGTGCCGCCCGTCGCGAACAGATCATCGAGGTCGCGCTTGGCATCGCCGACCGCGACGGCTTCGAGGGGTTGACCATGCGCAAGCTGGCGGCCGAGCTCGGCGTCAGCGCACCCATCGTCTACCGGCATTTCGAGGACAAAGCCGCAATCATCGACGCCATCGTGGATACGCTCGTGGTGCGTCAAGAGCTCGAAGATCGTGCCAAGATGACGCCGCGCGAGTGGATCGTGGCCACGTTCTCGTCGATGTACGATCAGCTCACCACCCACCCGGGCCTTCTCGACCTCTTGGCCTCGGCGGGTCCCTTCGCAGTGCACGCGATGCGCATCACCGACGAAGTGCTCGCTGCGCTCGAGCAGGAGGGGCTCGACCCGCGGCGTGCCGCTCGCGCGTTTCGCTGGCTGATGGGGTTCACCGTCGGTGCCGTGATGATGGAGCGGGGCGCAGAGCTGGCCATTGCGGGCGGGCGCGTGCAGGCGATGACAGAGGCCCTGCGCGCTTTTCCGCGTCTGTTTTTGGCCGGTGCGTTCTTGGGGGGCGAGCCGGGCAAGCAGGGATATTTGTGGGCCCTCGAACGTATGCTCGATGCGATCCAGGCCGACGCAGACAGCTCGCGGTAGACACGGCCTGGATTCACCTGCCGATGGACCCTGCCTTCGGGTGAAGCGAGGCGCTCGGGCTCGCTGTGCGTGCTAACACGCCTGCGTGGCGCGGATTCTCTTACTCGGCGGTAGCTACTTCATCGGCCGGCACATCGCCCACGACCTGCTCCGACGCGGGTTCGAGGTGTGCGCGCTGAACCGGGGCACCCGCGAAAACCCCGGCGTCCATACGCTGGTCGCCGATCGCAACGATCCCGTCGCCATGCGGCGTCGATTGGGCGGGCTCCGCTTCGACGTGGTGGTCGACACCAGCTGCTACGACGGCGCGCAGGCGTTGATCGCAGAGTCGGCGCTCGCAGGGCGCTACGGGCGCTGGATTCACCTCAGCGCGGCGTCCGTGTACGCCGACACGGCTCCGCGCCCCCTCGTTGAGGGTGTCGATGAGACAGGCTCGGTCGCCTTCGGCGCCTACGCGCAGAAGAAGGTCATCGCCGAGCGGCTACTGACCGAGGCCTGCGGCGAGCGGCTCGTGCGCTTGAGGCCTGCCTACGTCTACGGGCCCGGCAACAACCTCGCGCGCGAGCGCGAGGTGTGGTCGCGGCTGCTCAACGAGGAGCCGATCTACCTGCCCGAGCAGGGCGAGGCGAAGGTGTCCTTCATCCACGTCCACGATCTCGCGGAGACCGTGGCGGCGTGCATCCAAAGCGACACGGTATGCGGCAAGGCCTACAACGTGGCGCACCCCGAGTGGGTGACGCTGCGCCAATGGGTAGACGTGCTCGCCGAGCACGCGGAGGTCCCTGCCCAGATTCAGAACGTGCCGCGAGCGCTCGCGATCGACGCGCGTCAGTATTTTCCGTTTCGCGATCTCGATCTCACGCTCGACGTGCAGCGCATCCAGCGCGATCTCGCGATCAGGCCGCGCTACGACGTGCACGAGGGGCTCGCGCACACCTTCCGCAGTTACGAGCGTAGCGAGCTGGCGGGAGAGCAGCGACGCTCATCGGTCGAGATCGAGCTCTCGACCGCGCTTGCCCGCGAAAGCAGCGGCGCGCGCGAGGCGCCCAACACCTCGCCGCAGCGGTCTTGAATGGCTGGCCAGGGGCCCCGGTTAGTACTTGCCCTCGGAAGGCTTCGGCTTCTTGAAGCCTAGGCGCGAGTAATACACGTCCGGGATGTCGTCCTTGCGCTTGTAGAACTTCCAGGCGCAGGGCTTTGCGGCGTCGTGATCGAACTCGGTGACCCACAGCGGATGGCCACCGTTCTCCATCATGACGGTCTCGTTGACCGCGCAATGGATGCAATAGTAGGGCACATCCTTCTTCGACCATGCCCAGGTGTGCGCCTCTTGGGTGGCGCCAAAGTTGTACGGAGGGCCGAGGCGCGACGGTGTCTTGTCGACCGGATCACCGCGCCGCATGCGCCCACCCGAGCCGCAGGGGTCCATCACGATGCTGAACGACTCGTCGTCCTCGACGATGCTGAGATCGCCGTCCTGATCGGGCCCACAGCGGTGCGAGCGCAGCACTTCGGCGGTGAGATCGACGCGCTCCTTCACCGAGAGCTTGAGGTAGCCCTTCCACGAACGCTTCATCATCCAGGTTTCCTGAGCGCTCTTCAGGACCTCGTACATCGCGTTCTCACCAAACTTCTTCGCCACCTTGTCGAGCAGGTCGTAGACCCAGTCGCACATCAGGTCGTGCAGCCCCTTGCTCTCGGCGATCGTGTAGTCGGTGAGCTCCTTGGCCTCGTCGAGCCGCCCCGCATCGATGGCTTCCTTGATGACCTTGACCGTCGACTTGCCGAGGTCAGACACGTCATCCTGGCGCATCTTGCGCTGCAACATCTGATGGTGGTCGAGTCGCAGCATGCTCAGTAGCCCTTCGGCATGCCGAGGCACTGGGTCGCGATGAAGTTGAACACCATCTCCTCGCTCACCGGCGCGATCTTGAACAGGCGCGCGTCGCGCCACAGGCGCTCGACGTGATACTCCTTCGAGTAGCCCATGCCGCCCATGGTCTGCATGGCACGATCGCAGGCGTGGATCGCGGCCTGAGCGGCGATCACCTTGGCCATGTTGCTCTCGGCGCCGTAGGGCTTGTCGTGGTCACAGAGCCAGGCGGCCTTCAGGTTCATCAGCTTGGCGCACTGGGCGATGGCGTGGCTCTCGGCCAGCGGGAACTGCAGGCCCTGGTAGCTGCTGATGGGCCTGTCGCCGAAGACCTTACGGTTGTTGCCGTAGTCGACGGCGAGGCGCTCCGCGAGCCACGTGGTGCCCGTGAGGCCCGACGTGGTGACGATGCGCTCGGTGTTGAGCACGTCGAGCAGCTCGCGCCAGCCGCCGTGCAGGGTGCCCACCACCTCGTCCTCGCGGATCTTCACGTTCTCGAAGAACACTGCGCTCGAAGGCTGCGTCCACGTGCCCACCTTGTCGATCAACGTGTGCGAGATGCCCTCGCGATCCACGTCGATCATGAACATCGTGATGCCGTCCGTGCGCTTCTTGCACTCTTCGAGCTTCTTCGTGCGAGCGATGAGGAGCATCTTCTGCGCGGCAGGCACGGCCGTGATCCAGGTCTTCTGCCCGTTGAGCACGAAGCCCTCCTTCGTCTTGTCGGCGAAGGTCTTGATCTCGAGGCTGTTGGTGCCTGCGTCGGGCTCGGTGAGCGCCATGCAGAACTGGGTTTCGCCGGTGCATAGGCCGGGCAGCATCTCCTTCTTCTGCTTGTCGGTGCCGTATTTGGCGATCGAGATGCCCCCGAAGATGGGGTTCAGCATGAAGAGCTGGCCCACGGTCGAGCCGCCGCCACACGACGCGAGGGTCTCGATGATCAAGGACATCTCGATCATGCCGAGGCCCGCGCCGCCCACGTCCTCGGGCAGCGCCACGGCCGCGAGGCCCGCCTTGCACACGGCCTTCCAGAACTCGGTGGGTGACTCGTGCTTTTCGTCGATCTTGCGCCAGTACTCGATGCCGAATTCGTCACCGACCTTCTTGGCGGTGTCGATCATCATCTGCTGCTCTTCGGTGATCTGAAAGTCCATGGCGCCTTCCTCTGTTGAAGCGTGTCCGACGAACGGAGCAAGAAAATCAAAGCGCGCTGAGGCTCGCGGTCAGACCACGATCTGCAGCGGGTTCTCGAGATAGAGCTTGAAACGATTGAGCACCCTGAGGCCCGAGACCCCATCCAGGATGCGGTGGTCTGCGCTCATCACGACCCCCATCTCGCGACGCAGGGCAGGCTGGCCCTTCGCGTCGGGTCGAAACACCTCGCGCACGCTGCCGATGCCGAAGATGGAGCTGTGGCCCGGCGTGATGATCGAGGTCATGTGCGTGACGTCGTACATGCCTGCGTTCGAGATGCTGGTCGCGCCACCGCCGAAGTCGTGTGGCTTGAGCTTGTTCGTCCGCGCGCGCTCGACGAGGTCACGCGTTTGTTCGGCGATGTCGTGGATGCGCGCGCGTGCGAGGTCGCGCAGCACGGGCGCGAGCAGCCCGCGCTCGGTGCTGACGGCAATGCCGATGTCGATGTTGGCAAAGCCCACCACCTCGCCCCGATCCCACACTTGGTTGGCCACGGGCTCATCGCTCAGCGTGCGCGCGAGTGCCGCGAGCAAGAGGTGGGTGACGGAGACCTTGGGCCGACCGGCGAGGCCGTTGAGCTGGGCTCTCAGCTTCTCGAGCGCGCTCACCTCGACCTCCGTGGAGAGATAGAAGTGCGGCACCTGCTTTGCAGCCGTGAGGCGCTCGGCGGTCGTCTTCTCGAATGTCGTGGCGGGCCTGCGCGTGGTGGTGGCAGGTGCGTTCATGGCGCTCGGCGCGACGACGGGAACGGGCTCGACGTGCGCGGAGGGGCCGCCGCTTCGCTCGACAAACGCGGTGACGTCGGGCCCTTTGATGCGCCCGTGGGGACCCGAGCCCTGCACCTGGCTCAGATCGACGCCGAGCTCGCGCGCCAACCTGCGCGCAAAAGGCGTCGACACGACGCGCAGGCCTTCTCCGCGCGCCTTGGGTTCGGAAGCTGCAGTGGATACCGCAGGCGGGCTTTTCTCAGCCGGCGCCGCAGCATCGGGGCTCTCTGCTGCGGCCTTGACCGCGCTCGGATCGTTGGGCGTCCAAGTAGCGATGGCCGTGCCGCAGGCCACGGTGTCGCCCGCCTGCACCAGGATGCGGTCGAGCACGCCGTCGGCGACGGCCTCGATCTCGTTGGCGATCTTCTCGGTCTCGACCACGAGCAGCACGCTGCCCGCCGCAAAGGGCTTGCCAGGGGTGGCGACCCACTCCTGGATCGAGCCTTCGGTCATGGTCAGCCCGAGCTTGGGCATCACGAGATCGATGGACATGCTCACTTGCCCTTGAACTCGGCCTTGCGCTTCTCGAGGAATGCGGCGGTGCCCTCGTGAGCATCGTCGGTGTCGAGCACGAGGCCGATCATGGCCTGCTCGTGGGGCAGGGCTGCTGCAAGCGGCATGTCGGCGCCGTGGAGCAGCGCGCGCTTGAGGATCTTGAGCACGAGCGGCGACTTCTGCGCCAGGCGCTCGGCGTAGCTCAAGGCGAAGGCCAAGAGCTCGTCGCGCGCGACGACCTTGTTGACGAGCCCGACCTCGAGCGCTTCCTGGGCGGTGATGTGATCGCCCATGAACATCAGCTCCTTGGCCTTGCACAGGGGAATCTGACGGATGAGGCGCTGGGAGCCGCCGGCACCGGGGAACAGGCCGAGCGTGATCTCAGGGACGCCGAGCTTGGCGCTGTCGGCCACGAAGCGGATGTCGGTGCACAAAAGGAGCTCGGTGCCACCGCCGAGGGCCCAGCCATTGACCGCGGCGATGGTCGGCTTGTCGCACAGCTCGACGCGACGGAACACGCGATGGATCTGCTCGCCGAACTCGAGGTAGTGCTGAAGACCGCGGCGCGAGTTGAGGTCTGCGATGTCGCCCCCGGCGATGAAGGCTTTCTGGCCTGCACCCGTGAAGACGATGACGCGCACGGCGTCGTTTTTCTCCATGGCGGTGAGCGCGGCGTCGAGCGCGTCGAGCACCTCGCCGTTCAGGGCATTCATGGCCTTTTCGCGGTTGATCGTGATGATGCCGACGGCGCCGCGCACTTCTTGAAGGACGACTGCTTCACTCATGGCTCACTCCAGGGTCTTCTTGACGGCCGCGATCACACCCTCTGCGTTGGGGCGGAAGCGGGCTTCGAGGGTTTTGGCGAAGGGCACGGGCATGAACGGTGCGCCCACGCGAACGATGGGACCGTCGAGCTCGTCGAAGCCGATGTCGGCCATGCGCGCTGCGATCTCGGCGCCCGGCCCGAACTGCGTCACCGCCTCGTGCGCGATGACGAGGTGGTGCGTTTTCTGGAGCGAGGCGAGCACGCTGGCCTCGTCCCTGGGCTGAAGCGAGCGCAGGTCGACGATCTCGATCGAGATGCCCTCGCTCTCGAGGGCCTTGGCCGCTTTTTCGGCTTCGTGGACGAGCGCGCCGTAGCACACGATGGTGGCGTGCTCGCCTTCGCGCGCGATGCGGGCCTTGCCGATCGGAATCGGCTGCTGGGCGTCGTCGAGCTCGCCCTTCATGCCGTAGAGGGCCTTGTGCTCGACGAAGATCACGGGATCGGGATCGGCGATGGCCGAGCGCAAGAGGCCGTAGGCGTCGGCACAGGTCGAGGGCACGACGACCTTGAGGCCGGGAATGTGGGCCATCCAAGCTTCGAGGCACTGGGAGTGCTGGGGGCCCGCGTTGACGCCGCCGCCGTGGGGCGTGCGCATGACGAGCGGCACCGAGCCCTGGCCGCCGAACATGAAGTGCGCCTTGGCCGCCTGGTTCACGAGGGCGTCCATGGTCAGCGTGCTGAAATCCATGAACATGATCTCGAACACGGGCTTGAGCCCCGTCAGGGCCGCACCCACCGCAGCACCCGCCAGGGTGGCCTCGCTGATCGGGGTGTCGCGCACGCGCTCTTCGCCGAACTTCTGGAGCAGGCCGCGGGTGACGCCGAAGGGGCCTCCCGCTCCCGCGACGTCTTCGCCGAAGAACACGACGCTTGGATCGGACGCCATGGCGTCCTCGAGGGCCTTGCCGATGGCCTTGGCAAAACGCGTCTCAGCCATGCCCGCCTCCCGTGTAAACGTCGGCGAGCGCGCTCTCGAAGCTCGGGTCTGTGCCCGCGCGTCCCCGCTGGGTGGCCAGATCGACCTTGCTCTTCACCTCGCTGCGTACGGCATCGATCTCGGACGCGTTGGTACCGAGCGACAAGAGCACGTCTTCGGCGCGGGCCAGTGGATCCATCTTGCGTGCGTCTTCGAGCTCTCGCGGATCGCGGTACTTCTGGGGGTCGCCTTCGAAGTGGCCGCGGTGCCGGTAGGTGATGCACTCGAGCACTTGGGGCCCCTGGGTGCGGGCAGCTTCGACGAGGCGCTTCGCGGTGTCGTTGACGAGCGTCACATCCGCGCCATCGATCTTCTCGGCGTGAATGCCGAAGACCTTCGCGAGCTCGACGAGGGGCGCGTTGAACTGCTTGTGCGTTGGGGAGAACTCGCTCCAACCGTTGTTCTCGCACACGAACAACACCGGCAGCTTCCAGAGCGCGGCGAGGTTGAAGCTCTCGTGCAGCACGCCCTCGGCCATGGCTCCGTCGCCGAAGAACGCCACGGCCACGCCCCCCGTCTTTCTGACCTGATGGGCGAGCGCGCTGCCGACCGCGATCGGAATGCCGGCACCGACGATGCCGTTGGCGCCCAGCATGCCCACCGAGAGATCGGCCACATGCATGGAGCCGCCACGCCCTTTGCACAGGCCCTCGGCCTTACCCATGATCTCGAGGAAGAACAGCTCGAGATCGACGCCCTTGGCCAGTGTGTGGCCGTGGCCGCGGTGGGTGGAGGCGAGCGTATCTTGCGGCGTCAGCGCGTCGCCCACGCCGACCGCGATGGCCTCCTGGCCGATGCTCAAGTGGATGAAGCCCGGCACCTCGCCATCCGCGAACAGCTCGGAGAGCTTCTGCTCCGCCTGACGGATGATCTGCATCTTCGTGTAAAGCGCGAAGAGGCGCAGCTTGTCCGGGGGGGTGTCAGCGTTGTTGGGGGTCACGCGCTTGCCTCAGAACGCGAAGGAGTAGCCGCCGTTGACCGGGTAGGTTTGGCCGGTGATCCAGCTGCCCGCCTCCGACGCCATCACGAGCGTCATCACGGCCGCGTCGCTCGGACGCCCGACGCGACGGATGATGTAGTGCTTGAGCATGCGCTGGATCGCCTCATCGTTGTGCAGCACGCCCTTGGCACCAGGCGTGTCGACGCCGCCGAGGGCGATGCAGTTCGAGGTGATGCCGTAGCGTCCGCCGGCCTTGGCCATGGCGCGCATGAAGCCGGCGGCGCCGGCCTTCGCGGCAGAGTAGGTGGCGAGGTGCGGTTCGCCGACGCGCCCTGCGTCAGACGTGATCGTGATCAGACGCCCCCACTTGCGCTCGATCATCGATGGCATGACCGCGCGCACCATGTGCATGACGCCGAAGAGATTCGTGCCGAACCAGTTCTGCCACTCTTCGGGGTCGGTGTTCCAGAAGGGCTGGCTGTCTTCGAGGCCCATCTTGGAGCCCGCGTTGCCCGCGTTGTTGACCAGGATGTCGATGGCGCCGACTTGCTTTCGGGCCCCATCCACCATCTGGAGCACACCCTGGAAGTTGGTGACGTCGCCTTGGCTTGCGATGGCTTGGAGGCCGGCGTCGGTGATCTCCTTGGCCACCGCGTCTGCGCGCTCTTCGACGTAGTCGTTGACCACCACGTTGGCGCCGTGGGCGGCTAGCATGAGCGCGATGCCGCGTCCCACGCCCTGGCCTGCGCCAGTGACCAGCGCGACCTTGCCAGAGAGATTGAGCAGCTCGTCTGCCCTCGCTTCGCTCGCGTTCATCCCGTCCCCCGCTATTGCCTTTGCTAAACGACCGGTCTATTAATTTACCCATCGGTCAAATAGTCAAGGGCCGAATCTAGACGTCACCGATAGACGAGTAATCTCAGCGTCTTGTCGGTGTCCGGGTCGAGGGAGGCAGCCGTGGCGGGAGCATCGGAGTTTCAGACCATCAGCGTGGAGAAGCGGGGCCGCGGCCTCTGGTTGACCCTCAACCGACCCGAAAAGCTCAATGTCTTCGATCCCGTCATGGTGGAGGAGATCGACCGCGTCCTGACCCAGGTCGAGCACGACCCGGAGCTCATCGCGCTCGTGCTCACGGGGGCGGGGCGGGCCTTCTGTGTGGGCGGCGATCTGAGCTTCGTGGATCAGGGCATGGGCCAGGGCGCGCGCGACCCGCGCACGGTGTTCCTCGAGCGCCTCAACGTGGTGCTCAACCGCCTCGAAGCCTTCCCGAAGCCTGTGATCGCCGCGGTCAACGGCATGGCCCTCGCGGGCGGGCTCGAGATCGTGGCCTGCGCCGACCTCATCTTCGCTTCCGACAAGGCGAAGCTCGGCGATGTGCACGCGAACTTCGGCCTCATCCCGGGCGGCGGCAACAGCCAGCGGTTGCCCCGAAAGCTCGGGCTCAACTTCGCCAAGTACCTCTTGTTCACGGGCGAGATGCTGCCCGCCGAGCGCTTCGTCGCGAGCGGCTTCGTGAACGAGGTGCTGGCTGCTGAGCGTCTGGTCGAGCGCGTGGACGAGGTCGTCGCGCGCCTCGCGGACAAGAGCCCGCTCGCCCTGCGCCGCACGAAGCAGATCGTTCACGATGGTCTCGAGCAGCCCCTGCACGCGGGCTTGCGTCTCGAGCTCGTGGCGAGCGAAGCGCACGCGAACTCCTACGACATGCGCGAGGGAGTGAGCGCGTTCGTGGAAAAGCGTACACCGCGCTTCGAGGGCCGCTGACGTCACCTCCAGCGCAGCCTTGCCAGGCCGGTTTCTGCGTGACAGAAGCCACGCTTGCAGCAGGCGCGGTGCCGCGCGGGTGACATGGCGATGACCAGAGAGCAGATCTTCACGCAGATTCGCGAAACCTTGGTGGAGAGCTTCGAGATCTCCGAAGAGCGTGTGACGCTGCAGGCGCGTCTCAGGGACGACCTCGAGCTCGACAGCATCGACGCCATCGACATGGTGGTGCGCATCCAGCAGATGACGCAGGTGCGGGTCGAGGAGGACGAGCTGCGCAAGCTCGAGACCGTCGGTGACACGGTAGACCTGGTGGCGCGGCTCACGGCGCAGCGCGCCTGAAGGCTCGGGCCATGGGCAAGGTGCTTTCGGTGTTGAACGGGATCCTGATCGCCGGCTATCCGGTGGCCGTGTACATCGGGCTCACCAAGTTCAGCGCCCGCGGCGTGGGCCTTCTACTGCTCCTGCTGCTGCTCCCTGGCCTCTTGCTCAAGCTACAGAAGGCGCGTCGCGAGGATGTCCTGGTCGTCGCGCGCCTGCCGCTCTCGGTCATGGCGCTGGTCGCGTTGGGTGCGCTCCTCGACGATCCACGCTTCGTGCTGTCGCTGCCCGTGCTCATCAACCTGATGCTGCTCGCTCAATTCGGCAGCTCGCTTCGCGGCACCCCCATGGTCGAGCGCTTTGCGCGCTTGCAAGACCCCGACCTCGGCCCGGCGCAGGTGGCCTACTGCCGCAGCGTCACCAAGGTATGGTGCGTGTTCTTCGCGCTGAACGCCGCGGTGAGCCTCGCGCTTGCGCTGCTGGCGAGCGTCGCGACCTGGGCCCTGTACACGGGGCTCATCGCATACGCGCTGATCGGGGTGGTGGCGAGCGTGGAGTACGTGGTGCGCAAGGCGCGTTTTCGCGAGTATGGCCCCGGGCTGCACGACCGCTTGCTCGCACGGGTGTTTCCGAGGAGA
>CAYNOM010000145.1:0-3110 GCA_964398415.1 uncultured Polyangiales bacterium
CGGGTCTGAGCCCCGTCCGGTTGACCGACGGCCTTCAGCAAGGAGCGCGAATACAGCGCCGGAGAAGGCTCCTGCGGCCCCGCCGCAGGGGGAAGGTGCTGCCCGCTCCGAGGTGCCCAAAAAAGCGCGCGCCACGACGGTCAGGGATGGTCTGTCGCCCGCGGAACGGGCCCAGCACGCCAGAGAGCAGCTGCGGTACGGCATTCCGCGCGAAACCTTCGCGGACGATGTGCCGACCCGCAACGTGCTGCCCGCGCCCGAGCGTCGACTAGCGCCCTCGCTGCAGACCACAGCGGTCCCCAACGAGCCGCGTCCAGCCAACACCACAGCGGTCGAAGCGCCACCGGTGAAGGGCCCTGCGGCACGTCCAACGGAGGAGGTGCCTCCACTGGGCGCAGCGATCGCATCCGACGACCTGGCGCTCCGCGAGAGGGTCCAGTCGGCCCTGCTCCAAGCGACGCGTCTGCCCTACACGGCAAGGCTCGTCGGTGTGAAGGTCAGCGATGGCAGCATTACACTGCACGGCGTGGTGAACACGTACTGGGAGCGGCGCATGGTCGAGGAGGTCGTCGATCGGGTTCGCGGCAAACACGCGCTGACGAACGCGTTGGCCGTCCGCAACCGCACTCTAGAATCCACGCCGCGCAACGAGACTGCACGCGCACCGTGAGCTGAGGATATGCATGGCGCGTCCAGCAGTGGCGAAAGAGAGCTCGTTTTCTCACGGAGTGCGCCGCGATGTGTCACGGCTCGCGCAGCGACTGCGCCAGACGCGCCCGCTGGCGGGCGGTCACTGGTCACTTGCAGACGACTGCGTGGCCGACGACCCAAATCCCGTCGCCGTTGCTGTCGCTCACGCTGAACGAGGCGCTGTAGCGTCCGACGTTGGGATCGAAGCTCTGGACGTGGCCATACTGCCCGGGGGCGATGGTCGTGGGCGCCGTGTCGCCAGCGTAGATGTGGATCTCTTCGATCGACACCGCATCATCCACGTCGTAGGTCACAGTCGCGACCGAGCCGTTCCAGTGAACCGTCAAGGCTCCGACGAGCACGCCGTTGCTGGTCTTGTTGAGCCCAGCGCCCGCCCAAATCGGATAGACGGTGTCGCCCGAGGCGTTGATGTTGATGGCCCAGCCCCAACGGTTCTTGGTGAGGCGCAGAGATGGCAAGCGCTCGGGGTTCGAACGCGTATCGGTGGTCCAGACCCAGCCGCCCTTGCCGTACGCGGTGGTGCACTCGGGAACCGGCGGCGGCCCGAAGTCGCAGCACACCGAGTACACACCGTAGAACCACCAGCGCGTGCCACTGCCTACGTTGCTGCCACCGAAAGCCGTCTCGTGGCCAGGCGTGGAGGCGTCCCCATCGAGGTCGACCTCAGCGTGCGTCACGACGTACAAGCTGCTGCCGCAGACCGAGGTCGCGTCGACGATGTTGAGGTCGGAGAACGGCACGGCGAACGTGTACGTCTGAAGGCCCGTCGCATCGACGCAAGCACCGCCGTCGGCCCCGCAGAACTGCCCGGGCACCGGCGTACCCTGCTTGTTGGCAGGCACGTTGAGCAAGTCGTTACCCGCCCACAGATGCAGTGTGCCGAACGCCGCGTTCGGGTAGTCCGGATCGTCGAGCGTGTAGGTGACGTAGAGGTGCGTCTGGCTGTTGGACACCGTCACCGTGCCCACGTCGATGTGCTGACCCGCCGTCAGATCCCACGACGTCGCTCCGCACGTCTGTGCCTGAGCCGCCTTCGGCGCCTGTGCAGCGATCAAGGCCAGCGCGCCCAGTACCAAGCTCCAGAACGTTTTCATGATGGGCTCTCCTGACATCGCTTCTTCAGCGGTTAGAGGGCTGCCCCGCCCCCCTCGGCCAGACGACACAGCACGCGGGGTGCCAGACTTCCAAAGCCCCGGAAACACTGCGGACATGCCTAAGACCAAGGCGATCACGTGGCGGCCCTCGCGGGGGTGTCTCGCCCACGAGACAGAAGTGACTCGCAGCTGTCTCATCCGCTCGCTACCGAGAGACACTGCTGCGGGAGCGCACGCCTGCGACGGCCGAAGGGCACGTTCGCCACGACCCGTTTGCACGCCAACGCAGGCGAGTGGAGCGGCTCGAACTCCACCATCGAGACGTTCTCAGTGGTTCGCAGGGTTCGCAGCCTTCAAGCTCCTCGCAGCGTGCAGATGAACCCGCAGACACCCGTCTCGAACCGATGGCTCGCTCCCGCCCAACCGGCAGAAGAGCGAAAGCGCCTGGAAGCGCTCCACCGCCTGCAGGTGCTGGACACGCCGCCAGAGGAGCGGTTCGACCGCATCACTCGACTGACCCGCGCGCTGCTCGACGTGCCGATCGTGCTGGTCAGCTTGGTCGATGCAGAGCGCCAATGGTTCAAGTCGCGCCAGGGACTGGACGTGACGGAGACTCCACGCCAGGTGTCGTTCTGTGGGCACGCAATCCTCCACGACGTGCCGATGGTGGTAGAGGACGCCACCGATGACGACCGCTTCGAGGGCAATCCCCTCGTGGTGGGTGCCTCGCGTGCGCTTCTACGCGGGGGCTCCGATCAAGTCTCCCGACGGCTACAACGTGGGCACGCTGTGCGCGATCGACCGCATTCGGTCGCACGAACGGCGTTCTGCGAGCGGCGGGGCTCAAACCACCCAGAAAAAAGTCGATTCCGCGTCCCAGAGCTTGACTACGACAGGAGGTAAGTCGGTTGGCGCGACAGCTCGCGCGGAGCGAAGAGCGGTTGGAGGCCGTCTTCGCCGCGGCCAAAGACGCGATTGTCATCTCCGATGGCGAGGGCGTGCTGGAGCAGGTCAATCCGGCCGCCTGCCGAATGTTCGGCATCCCTGTCGACGCGCTGATCGGTCGCCCCCTATCGGAGCTCCTGCCGGGCTTCGACCCGGAGTTGGAGCAAGCTCACGGTGCCGCGTCGTCGGGTCGTTCGGAGGTGCTGGCTCGGCTCGAAGGCGGCACGACCCTGCCGGTCGAGGTCGCGACCAGCCGGGTCGAGGCGGACGGCGGCCTGCTCGTAGCGGTCGTGCGTGACGTGTCCGCCCAGAGAGCTGCCGCAGCTCGCCTCGAAGCTGCAAAGAGGGAGATCGAAGCGC
>CAYNOM010000145.1:3120-11681 GCA_964398415.1 uncultured Polyangiales bacterium
TGTCGCGGGTGGTGGTAGTGGCGTTGCCGTTAGGCAGCGTCTTGCGCGTCACCAGCAGCTCCTCACGGTTCTCAACGAGCTGACGGTGGGCGCCATCATGCTCGATCTGGATGGACAGGTCTCGTTCGTGAGCGAGTGCTGTACCGCGTGCCTCGATCTGCGGGGAGCCGAGGGCAAACACTGGACCGAGGTCCTGCCGCTCGACGGCACGGCGATCGAAGCCATCGAGGCCGCCATGATGGCTGAGCCCCCCATGCGCCAGCGCATCGACGCACGCGTCCTCGATCCGCACAAGCGCTGGGTGGACGTCGACGTCCGCAACAACCCCACCTCGCCGGGCTTCATCCTGTTCGTTTACGACCAATCCGAGGTCTACGAGCTACGCGCCGAAAAGGGCGCCCAGGCCTTCAGTGATGCGGAGCTTTCCAATAGCGACGCGATGCGCGCCGTATACGAGCACGTCGCGCGGGTGGCCAACGGCGACTGGAGCGTGCTGATTCAGGGCGAAACAGGCTCGGGCAAGGAGCGCGTCGCACGGGCCATCCACGAGCTCAGCCCGCGCCGCGGCAAACCGTTCATCACGGTCAACTGCGCGGGCATGACGGAGACCCTTTTGACGAGCGAGCTGTTCGGCCATCGACGCGGTGCGTTCACGGGCGCCGTGGCGGATCACAAGGGTATCTTCGAGTCCGCCGAGGGCGGGACCGTGTTTGCAGACGGCCCTGCTGCGTGTGCTGCAGGAGGGGGAGATCACGCGCGTGGGCGAGCACACGCCACGCAAGATCGATGTGCGCACGTTGTTCGCAACCCATCGCGACTTGGACGAAGAGGTCGCGAAGGGCCGCTTCCGGGCCGACCTCTTGTACCGCCTTCGTGTAGGTCGAGTACGCGTGCCGCTCTCCGAGAACGCACGGAGGACATCCCCGGCCTGGTGAGCCTGCTTCTGCAGCAGACCAAGGCGCAGGCCAAGCGTGTCGACCGCGACGCACTGCAGCGCCTGTGCGAGTACCCATGGCCTGGAAACGTGCGCGAGCTGCGCGCAGCGGTCGCTCACGCCGCGATCAACTGTCGAACGACATCTGCAGGCATTCAGGATCTACCACCAGAGATTCGCGCGTACCGCCCGTCCGCCAGGCCATGCAGCATTCCCGACTTGGACGACTTCCATCGCTCCCAGATCGAGGAGGCGCTCCGCCAAGCCGGCGGCAATCGCGCCAAGGCGGCGCGGCTGCTCGGCGTCGGGCGCGCGACGTTCTACCGCAGGCTGGCCAAGCTCGGCCTCGACTAGTTGTGGTGGGCACCTTCGCCGATCAATCTGCGTCAGCGTTCGGCTTCTGCTAGCATTGGCCCGGGATTTGAGGCGTGAGACAGACTTGAGCGATCGCGAGCAGGACTACGCCGAATCTTCAGACGGGGACGGCCGACCAGGCTTGCCCATCGATCCCCTGCGCTTGTGGCTCATCCTCAAGCGGAGTTGGCAGGTCGTGGTGGCAGCGGGCGTGATCGGCGCGTTCGTCGGCGCGGCCGTGGCGAAGAAGGTCGTGCCGCAGACGTTTACAGCCCGCGCAACGGTGACCTGGGAGGGCGAGGGGCCGCCTGCGTCGACCGCCATCGATTCCTTTCTGCTGACGTCGAACCTGGAGGAGGCCAAGCGACGCCTGGGCTTCCAGATGCCGGCCGAGGTCCTGCGCAGCTCCCTCGACGTGCGCGCTGCTCCTGGCAGCACGAACATCACCGTGGCAGGGGTGTGGGCGGACGCCGACGACGTGGCCAGATTGACCAACGCGGTTGTGGACGTGGCCGTGGCCCAGGTCCACGAGACCGAAAAGCAGCGAAACCTCGAGGAGGTCGCGCGCATGCGCGAGGCGGTGGAGAGCGCGGCACAGCGCCACACCGCGGCGGCCGCAGCCTACGAGCAGTTCCGTACCGAGTCTGGCATCAGCGACGTCTCGCGCGAGCGTGAGATGGCCATCCAGCAGGTGGCGGCGCTCGCCACGCAGGCCGATGTTGCCCGCGCCGAAGCCGCGGCTGCGCGTTCGGAGCTCGAGCGCTTGCGCGCGCAGGTGGGCGACGCGCCGAGCCAGGGGCCGACGATCAGTGCCGTCGAGGAGCAGCAGGCCGATCAAGATCGCCAGCGCCTGGTTTCTGCGCGACGTGAGCTGGCGGCGGCGCAGGTCCAGTATGCGGCCGACCACCCCAACGTGCTGCGCCTTGCCGCGGAGGTCTCCGCGATCGAGAAGCGGCTCGAAAAGTTCAGCGGCAGGAGTAGCGGCGGAGGAGCGCGGCGTCTCGAGCAGGCCCAGCGGCAGGAGGCCCAGGCGGCGCTGCGCCAGAAGACCGCCGAAGAGTACGCCGCCCAGGTGCGAGATCGGCTGAGCACCCTGAGCTCGGCCGAGGGGCGTGCGGCGGCGTTGCTCAGCGAGCTGAGGGTGGCCGAGCAGGCACTCACGGCGGCCAAGGGCATGCTCACGGCCAAGGAGCTCGAGAGCGCCCAGCCGCCGAAGCTGTTGAGTGTGGTCGAGCGCGCCGCGGTGCCCGCCTATCCGATGGAGTCCGCGCGCAAGAAGGTGGCGCTGGCGTTTCCGATCGGCAGCGTGATGCTGGCCCTGGTAGGCGTCTTTCTGTGGTCGTTGCGCAAGCTCGACGTGTGCACGCCGAGCGAGGCGGCATTCTGGAGCAATCTGCCGGTGGTGGGCGCAAGCACCTGGCCGCGCGATCCCGACATGCTCGCTTCCCTCATGCACGACCTCGACGACTACGCGCCGAACTGCGTCGGAGTGACTTTGATCGTCGGCGCATCCCTCGAAGAAGCCCATCTCGCACGCAAGGTTTCCGAGTGGAGCGGTCACAGTCCGACGGGCCAACCCTTCGGTGCCGTCGACGAGCAGAGGCTGCTCACGGCGGGACGCGACATCGACGCCGACTACGCGATCGTGGCCGCGGGCGACAGGCCCATGGGATCGGCCGGGCGCGGGGATGCGGGGACGGGCCCGCGCGAGGCGCCAAACATGCAGATCCTGACGCTCACGGGTCCCGTGCCTGCGCAAGCCCTGCGGCGCGCGGCGCGCCTGGCCGATCGGGTGCTCGTGGTGGTCACGAGCGGCAAGCACAGCATCGTTCAGCTGATGAAAATCAGAAACCGCCTGGGCCGCGACGAGGGCATCGGCGTGCTCCTGGTTGGGCTCGATAAAGACCTGGCCATGGTGCGCGACAGGGTCGGCGCCATCGAGCGTTTCTGGTACGCGACCAAGGCGCAGGGCCGTGCCGAAGCCGTGAGCTGAGCCCCGAGCGCTCTGGGCTTTGAGCGCTCAGCGTCAGCGCTTCTGCGCGAGAAACCACTCTGCCGTGGCGGCGAGTCCGTCGGCGAGGCTTTGGGGTGTGCCGATCACGCTGCGGCACAGGGTCGGATCGAGCACCGAGCGCTGTACGTCGCCTGCGCGCCGCGGGCCAGCCTTGCACTCAACGGCCTTGCCCAGGTGGGGTTCGAGGTTTTCGATCAGCATGCGCGTGGTCGTCGCTTCGCCTGTGCACACGTTGATCATCGGCTCGCGAATGCGCCCCTCGAGGGCGGCTACGTTGGCCTTCACGACGTCGCCCACGTAGACGTAGTCGCGCACGCAGCCGTCGTCGCCCAGCTCGACTTTGGCGTTGATCTGGATCGGCTGCTGGTCGCGCAGACGCTGCCCGAAGATCGCGACGACGCCGGCTTCGCCGTGGGGATCCTGGCGAGGGCCGTAGACGTTCGCATAACGCAGCACGGTGTAGGGCAGGCCCCGCTCGTGCGAGAAGGCGCGCAGATAGCTCTCGGTGGCGAGCTTCGAGCAGGCGTAGGGCGAGTGCGGCAGCGGCAGCTCGTCTTCGCGTGCGCGCCGGTCGCCAGCGATCTCGCCGTAGATGGCACCGCCCGTGCTCGCAAACACGAAGCGCGACACGCCCTCGGCCACGCTCGCGCGGATCAAATTCAGGCTACCCAGGATGTTCACCTCCGCGTCGCGCAAAGGCTCGCGTGTGCTCACCACGACGCTGGTCTGGGCGGCTTGGTGACAGACCGCCTCGGGTTTGAAGTCGGCGAACAGTCGATCGACGTGCGCTGCGTCGCGGATGTCGAGTTGCTCGAAGCGCGCCGCGGTCGGGAGATTCTCGCGGCGACCCGTGCTGAGGTCGTCGACGATGAGCACCTCATGCCCTCGCTCCAGCACTGCGTCCGCGATGTGACTGCCGATGAACCCGGCGCCGCCCGTGATTAGTACTCGCATGGGGCCGCACTCTAGCACGTGAAAAAAGCGGGTCATGCGAGGCGCGGCGCAGCCTTCGGGGCCTCGAGCATGCGTCCCACCATGGAGGCAAGGCCGTTGGGGTCCACGGGCTTGACCATGAAACCGTCGGCCCCGAGCCCGTTCAAGAGCTGCCAGTCTTTGCCGCCGCCGAAGGCCGTGACGATCAGGATAGGCAGGCTCTCCGTGGCATCGTTGGCCCTGAGCGTCGCGACCACCTCGACTCCGTTGAGATCTGGAAGCATGAGATCGAGGATCAACAGGTCGAAGCGTTGGCGGCCCAGGTGATCGAGGGCGCCGCCGCCGTCCGAGGCGCACACGATGCTAGCGCCTGGAAACGAGGCACGCAGGGAGCGGTCTACCAGCGCGAGGAAGTCGGCATCGTCGTCCACCACCAGGATGCGGGCGGCAAACTTGCGCTCACTCGCCTTCTGTCGCGCCTGCATGAGCTCGCGCCTGAACGCATCCGCGCTCTTCGTGCGCGCCTTGGGGTCGAAGGCGAGCGCACGCAGCAAGACGTCGTCGAACGACAGGGGCAGATCCGAGCGCAATTGGCTCGGCGGCATGGGCTTCGCCTGTTTGCTGAGATTGGCGAGGTCTGAGGCGGTCGCGACGCGAAAGGGCAGCTTTCCCGTCAAGAACTCGTAGGTCATCACGCCGAGGGAGTACACGTCGCGGCGTTTCGCGAGCTCGGGATCACGCACGCCGTCGAGTGACTCGGGGGCCATGTACGCGGGGGTGCCGGCGAGGTGTCCCGCGTCGCCGCGCTCGAGCATCAGCGCGAGGCCGAGATCGGTGAGCGCGACCCGAAACGACGGCCCGAGCAGCACGTTGCTCGGCTTGATGTCGCCGTGGATGGTATCGGCGGCGTGCATGCCCGTGACGCCGCGGCAGCACTGGTCGATGATGCCGAGGGTTTCGTCGATCGGGGGCGGTGCGCCCGTGGCCAAGATGCGCTCCCGAAACCACTGATCGCCGCTGATGCCCGGCACGAATTCCATCACGAAGTAGGGCGTGGCCTCGTGCTCTCCGAACGTATAGATCTCGACCACGTTCGGATGCTGCACGCGTGCCATGGCGCGTGCCTCGTCGAGAAAGCGTCCGCGCGCGGCGCGATGGGCCAAGAGGTCGGGACGCACGAGCTTGATCGCCACGTCGCGCATCAAGAGCTCGTCCTGGGCCTGAAGCACGACGCCCATGCCACCTGCCCCGAGGGTCTTCGTCACGCGATACTGCCCTGCCATGCGCGTTCCGATGGCCGGGGCGAGATCGAGAGGGCGCGGCGCGTTGCTGCGCGTGCGCTCGTGCGGGATGGTGGTCTGCTCGTCCTCGTCCGAGCGCGGCGCTTCGGTGATCGCCTCTGGCAGCGACAAGCGCACAGCCGCCCGGCGCTCGAGCGTGGATGAAGCCGGCTCCGGCTCGCTGAAATCGTCTCGGTCGCGCGGGTCTGCCATCGCTCGTGCTGTCAGCGCACGCTCGGCGGGGCAGGCGCTTCAACGATGGTGCCGTGGGCTTTGGGCCTTGCGCAACCGTTTCCCGCGCCACCGCTTCCCTCGGCAGCGACCGTGTCGCGTTCGGGGTGCGAGCTTCCGACAGGTGCGCCGTGGGCGCTCACAGGCCCACCTGTGCCGGCGTGGTCAGATCACGATGGCCGCATCGCAGGGAAAGCTCGCCTCCAGCAGCTTGCCTGTCTTGAGTGTGTCGCAGGCGCCGCCCTGGATCTCGATCGTCGACTCGTCGATCAGGCGCCAGCCATTCGGTGCGTTGCAATCGAGCGGCTCACCGTCGAGTCGCACCGAGCCCACGCATGGGTCTTCGGTGACCACCTTACCCTTCAAGGGCACCGTGCACGACAGCTCGCCGCCCACGATGCCGCGCAGTGCATCGCGCAGCCCCTGATCGTCGCGCACGCGGTAGCTCGGAGCATCCTGTCCGCCCTGGGCGCCTCCCACGCCGGCGTTGGCCAGGTCGCGAACGTGCGCCTGGGGCAGCTCATTCTCCTCGGCCACCGCGATCACGAAGGTGCGAATGCCGAGGGAGTAGGCGCGTTCGACCGCCGCCACTGATTCGGGATCGGCGGTTCCGTCGTTGGGGTTGAGGCGCGCGCAGCTATCGGGAGCGCCGTCGGTGGCGAGCACGAAGATGGTCGGGTCGTCGCTGGTGACGTCTGGGGCGCCTTGCAGGCGATCGAGCAGCGCGTTGAGCGCATCGCCGGTGGGGGTGTCCGCGATCATGTCGGCCGGCTGGTAGGTGTCTCGAATGGCGTCGAAGTTGTCGAGTGCGAACGAGACCTCGGTCAACAGCGGGCAGGTGGGATTGTCCTCCGCCCCCGAGTACAAGACGAGGCCGAAGCGGACCACGCTCTCGAGCTCGGCGATCAAGCCATCGCTGGCGAGTAGCGCACGCTTGAGCGCATCCCAGCGGCTGCCGTTGTTGCCGAAGTCTTCCTCCATGCTCGAGGACTGATCGACGACCAGGATCACGTTGGGCGTCTTGGGGGTCGCGTCGAGCTTCACCTCGGCGCACAGGTTGCTCGGCCAGCCGCCATCGCCACGGCCGTTCGTGCCTTGGCCCGAGGCCGCCTGCGGATCGAGCACGCAGTGACCGTCGGCCGAGCACACCTCGTCGTCAGCACAGTCGACGAGCGCCGAGCCGCTGGTGCACGCGGCGGTGCAGGCGAGCGACTCGCAGTACAGACCGCTCGCGCACGGCTTGTCCGTGTCGTTGCAGGCCGTGCCGCAACCTTCGAGGTCGCCGCGCGCACACGGACCCTTGACCAGCGCCTTACCCCCACCGCTGCAGGCCACGAGCAGCAGCGGGAGCACCCATCGAACGTTCACGAGACCTCGCATGCGTCACAACCTCTACCGCTTCGAGCAGCCGTTCGCGGACATCACTGTCAACGGCAACACTTCAGTCGTTGGTAGAGCTTCCCGCGGGAAACGGGTCAGCGCAGCCGCGCATTTTCGCAAGCGGGGCCGTTTTGCGCGCAGGGTGTAGGAACGCCTCGGGTCGAGCCCGACATGGTCGACCCTGGGTGTCCGCTCGGGCGTACGCGAGTCAGTTGAACACGAAGTTGTTCAAGCCGGCGACGATCACGCCGATGATACTTTCGCCCGCGATCAAGCCCGACGAGATCGGCACGATGAAGCGCTCGGCCCACTTCTGGTTGATCTTCTCGGCGGCCGTGGCGAGCACCGCCCCGAGGAACATGGCGAGCGGATAGTAGAACGGCAGGATGAAGCCGATGCCGATGCCCGTGGAGCTCGGGACGAAGCGCTTCAGGCGCGCGGGGGCGTAGCGTTCGGCCAGGCCGAGCACGATGCCGGCAAGGATGCCCGCGAAGATGCAGCGCTGGGCCATGGGATGCAGGTTGTCGATGCCGAGCTTGAATACCTCGGCCACGGCTTTCCACTGCTGCGCCGCGGGGGCGGCGAAGGCCGGATCGCGTCCGTCGATGCCCGTGAGTGCGGTGGCGTCCGGTACGAGCAGGTAGTAGCCGAGCACCGAGGCGACGGTGCCCGCGATCACGCCCATGGCTTGCGCGATGAACTGGCGCCGCGGGTTGGCCCCCAGCAAATAGCCTGACTTGAGATCCTGGAGCAGATCCGCCGAGGCCGCCGCCGAGCCCGAGGTGATCGCAGCGGTCATGAGGTTGGCCGAGACCGACTGCGGCATCAGCACGCCGTAGGTGAGCTGCATGATCTTGCCCATGGCTCCGGTGGGCGTGATGTCGCTCTCGCCCGTCGCGCGGCACGCCACGAGGCCCAGCACGAAGGTCATCACGAGCGCCACGAGCCCGAGATGGGGCGGCACGTCAAAGACGCGCCAGGCGAGCCAAATCAGCGGGAGTCCTGCGGCCACGCTGCCCACCCAGAACCATGAACGGGGCACCTCGGTGCGCGCCACGCGTTCGGCGAGCGCATCATCGATCACCTTCTTGTCTGAGCCCATCGAGCCGAGCGCGCGCAAGATCGTGCCGAAGCCGAGCACGAACGACAAGAGGCCCGCCGACACCAGCATGGGGGCACCGATCCACAGGCCTATCTCCTTCCACGCCTTGGCGGGGTGGGACGCCGCGCGCACGAGCTCGCCCATCGGGTTCGTCCACTCGGCGGTCAGCGCGAGGGGCGTGACGTAGAAGGCCAGGATCAGCCCGCCAACCACCATCCAGAAGGTGATGCGCAGGCCCACGATGGCGCCCGCGGCGACCAGCGCCACGCCATGGTCGAGCTTGATCGTGAAGTCGCTGGGCTTGAAGGCCGTGCCACCGATGCTGACGCTGCC
>CAYNOM010000146.1:0-6481 GCA_964398415.1 uncultured Polyangiales bacterium
GAGGCTGTTGACCACGTGGAGCACGGTGATCGTGATCAAGGTGGCGATGTAGAACCACAGCGCGACGTAGAGCTGCTTTTCTCTGCGCTTTGCGAGGGTCCAAAAGAAGTTGACCGCAAAGGCGAGCCATACGACCGCGATGGCGAGGTCGATGGGCCACTCGAGCTCTGCGTACTCCTTGGCTTGCGAGATGCCGAGGGGCAGCGTGATCGCCGCGGCTACGATGATCGCCTGCCAGCCCCAGAAGTGAAAGCGACTCAGGGCATCGGACACCATGCGCGTCTTGAGCAGACGCTGCGTGCTGTAGTACATGCCCGCGAACATCATGTTGCCCACGAACGCGAAGATCACCGCGTTGGTGTGCAGGGGCCTGAGCCTTCCGAAGCTCAGGTAGGGGCCGAGGTTCGACTGCCAGAAGGCGAGCTGCAAGGCGACGATCACGCCGACCAGCATGCCGACGATGCCCCACAGCACCGATGCAGACATGAACATGTTGACGATGCGGTCGTCGTAGCGGACCGTCACCGTGCGCGTTTGTTCGACGCGCATAGCCGCGTCAGCGCTTGCCGTGGCGGTGGTCATAGGGAACTGCCCTTTCCTTCTTCTCGTCTGCGAGCCGGATACTCTTTTCCGGATCGCGCCAGTTGTCTTCGAGCGGTAAGAGTGCGAGGCGGTCTGCGTGCTCGTCGTTCGCGTTGAATTGCGTCCATGCAAAGAACGCGAGTGCGACGAACACCCAGATGCCACCGATGAAAAGCAAAAGCGTCAGGACCTCCACAGTCGCCTCCGTGGCGAGAGCGAGATCGCCGTATAGGTGAGCACGAGCAGAGAGCTGGCAGGCATCAGCACGGCCGCCAGCCACGGGCGCATGAGACCCGCGTAGGAGATGGCGATCGCGAACACGTTGTAGAGCAGCGCAAAGCCGAGCGCGTTGTGCACCACGCGGCGCACCAGGCGACTCGCGTTCAGAGCCGTACGTAGGGGCAATAGGCCCGGAGTCAAGAAGTAGAAGTCGGTGCGTGCAGGCACGAAGGGACGATCGACCGCAGGCGTGCCCGAGCAGTGTGCCCGAGACAGCGCCAGGCCATCGTTGATGCCATCGCCCACCATCAGCGTGTCGCGGCGATCGAGGGCGTCGATCAAGAGGCGTTTGTCCTCGGGGCTCATGTTGGCCCGTGCGCGCGCCGGATGGATCGCGAGCTCCTGAGCCACCGCCTCCACGTGAGCGCGTTCGTCACCGCTTGCGATCCACAGCTCGTAGCCATCGCGCTCGAGAGCCAAGGCTTCTTGTCTCGCATCGGGGCGCGGCACTTCCTTGGTGTCGAGCACGGCCAGCACCACACCGTTGGCGCTGAGCACGGGACCGAGGCCGCCTTCGGCGCTGTGCGCGGCCCAGGTGGGCGCGCCGAAGCGAAACCGCACGCCGTCGCGGATCGTCTCGAGGCCCTTGCCGGCCACCTCGCGCACGCTCGCGTCGCTCAGGCGCACCTCGGGGTCGAGCGCCTCGACCGCGCGCGCGACTGCGAGGCTCTTCGGATGATTGCTGCGCGCCGCAAGATCGTAGAGCACGGCGAGCGTCTCGCGGCTCAGGCTCGACAGCACGGCGAGGTCGCGTACCACGAGCGAGCCGGTGGTGAGCGTGCCGGTCTTGTCGAACACGATGCGCCTCACCTGCGCCGCGCGATCGAAGAACGTTGCGTCGCGCACGAACAGGCCCGATTTGCGCAGGCCGCTCACGGCGAGCTCGTAGGCGAGGGGGGTGGCGATGCCGAACGCGCAGGGACAGGTGATCACGAGCACCGCCGTCGCGATCTCGAGCACCTCGAGCGGCGAGGCGCCGCGCCACAGGGCAAACGGGACGGCGCCCGCAGTGGCGACGAGCACGAGCAGCACGTAGCCCCTGGCCACCGCATCCCAGAAGTCGCCGCGCACACGCTGCTTGCCCGAGTCGTCGCTGCGGAGCAGCAGATCGAGGTCGGAGCGCTCGAAGCCGCGCAGGGCACGCAGGCGAAAGGCCTCTTCGCCCACGTTCACTGCACCCGCGAGCACCTCTTGTCCGCGGCTCATCACCTGCGGCGTGCTCTCGCCATTGATCCAATCGAGCGAGCAGGTGGCGATGTCGCTCTCGAGTCGCGCCGCCACGGGCACGATCTCCCCGGGGCACACGAGAAGCTCGTCCCCTTCGGTCAGCTCGCGGCACGCGACGAGCTCGGTCCTCGCATCGCGCACACGCCGCGCCGTCATGCCGCTCGCGCCGTCGGCGCTGAGGAGCTGGCGGCGGTTGCGCTCGACGAGGCGCTCCTGAAGCACCCGGCCCACCAACATCAGGGCGATGAACACGGAAACGGTGTCGAGATAGGTGGCGCGTGCGCCGCCGAAGAACACCGACCAGGTGGAGCCCGCGTACGCGAGCAACATGCCGAGGGCGATGGGCAGGTCGAGGTGCAGGATGCCACGCTTGAGGCCCGCCCAGGCCCGATCGAAGAAGTAGCTGCCTCCGATCACGAGGCTCAGGGTTGCCATCACGAAGGTGGCGTGCTGAACGAGGTCGAAGATGGGCCCGCTCTCGAGGCCGAAGTACGTGGTCGCGCTCAGGAACATCGTGTTGCCGGCGAGGGCCAGGCAGATGCCCATGCGAATCAAGAGTCCGCGATCTTTGCGCGTGCCCTCTTTCTTCGCCGGTCCGAGCAGGTAGCCAAAGCGCTCCACCGTCTCGACGAAGGCAGCGAGATCGAACCTCGGCCCCACGGCGAGCGACACGCGTCCCAGGGCGGGGTTCAGGCTGATCTGATAGGCGTCGTCCATGCGCTTGAACAGCGCGTCGACGAGCCACACGCAGGCCGTGCACTGGATGCCTTGCAGGTCGAGGGCGAAGCGGCGCAGGCCCGTCACGGGTGTGCTCGCGAGCATGGCCTCGAGCCACTGCCGGTCGCGCTTGAGCGCGCTGAGCTGTGCGGGGGCGACGGGCGTGTCGCCGCGTAACGCGTAGTAGCGCGAGAGGCCCGAGCTCTCGAGCAGGGCATGCACGCTCCGACAGCCCGTGCAGCAGAAGCCATCGACGGCCGCGGACGCGAGCGGTTGGTTGCAGTGGGTGCAGCGCGCGACGCTGTGCGAGCCGAGGCTCTGGGCCGCGGCAGGTTGCGGGGCGAGCGCGGTCATCGCTTCGCCTCCGCGTGGGGTGCGCCATGACACGCGGGGGCCTGTTCCGCGCGCCCCAGGGACGAAAGGGGCCGCCACACGAGCAGGCAGGCGCCGACCGCGAGCACCACGGCCAGGGCGCGCTTGCCCCGCTCACGCAAGACGACGCGCGAGGCGAGCTTGCCCACGCCGAACAGCGCAAGGCCGCTGACGGCCGCGAAGCTCAGCATGCTGAGGGCGCCCGCGAGCGCTGTGCCTTGGGCGGCGGCGGCGATCACCGCGGCGTACAGGGCGCCGCAGGGCAAGAGCGCTGTGCCCACGCCGAGCAGCAGCGGGTCGTGGGCCACGGCAGCCAGCCACCTGCTGACGAGGCTCGTCGGTCGCTTGGTGCGGCCAAGGCTCAGCAGCGGGCCTTCGGTGTCGGCCTGCGGACGGCGCGAAAGACGATAGGCCGCGACCCCAAGCGCGGTCGCGAGCGCAAGGGACAGCAGCGTTTCCATGGCGCGCACGGGCGCAAGCTCGAGCAACGTGCGGCCGAGGGCGCCGGACAGGCTGCCGAGCAGGCCATAGCCCACGAATCGGCCAGCCAGGTAGCGGGGGGTTTGACCCGACACGCCCGCATGGGTGGCAATGGGGCCGCACATGAAGGCGCAGTGCGGCGCGCTGGCCAGGGCCAGGCCACTGCCGGTCAGAAGCGCGATGTAGAGCTCAGATGCCATTCCCGAAGCCGCCCCTACGCAACGTTGGTGCCAACTCAGCACGCGAGAATTTCACGCCTTTTGGCGAGGTCTTGGCGCAGGAGTTGCGCTTGTCAACATTGCTTGACAGGCGCGGCGCAAGGATTTCGCGTCCGGGGACCGGCTGGCGCAGGTGTGCGCCAAACATGCGTAGTGCGCGTCGGCTCGGGATGCGCTATCGGAACGCCTGATCTCGAACAGGACGCCGCCTTCCGCGCGCACGGAAAGAGAGAACAGACTCGTGACAGAGGTAGGTCGCCGCGCGCTTCCCCGCTCTCGCATCTTGGGTACTGGCCATTACGTGCCGGCGCGTGTTCTCGCCAACACCGACCTCGAGAAGATCGTCGATACGTCCGACGCCTGGATCACGGAGCGCACGGGCATCCGCGAGCGCCACGTGGCGGCAGAGGGCGAAGCGTCGAGCGACATGGCAGCCCACGCGGCGCGGCGCGCCCTCGAGGCCGCAGGGCTCACCGCCGATCAGCTC
This sequence comes from uncultured Polyangiales bacterium, assembly GCA_964398415.1. Taxonomy (GTDB): domain Bacteria; phylum Myxococcota_A; class Polyangia; order Polyangiales; family DASUME01; genus DASUME01. The sequence continues at coordinate 4,363 of CAYNOM010000146.1, forward strand.
GACTTGATCATCGTCGGCACCGTCACGCCCGACATGCCGCTGCCGGCCACGGCCGCCTTCGTGCAGCACAAGATCGGGGCGCGCCCCGATTGCCCCGCCTTCGACATCGCGGCGGCCTGCGCCGGCTTCATCTACGGGCTGAAGATCGCCGATCAGTTCATCGCGGGCGGTGCCGCCAAGCACGTGCTGGTGGTGGGCGTCGAGCTTCTGACCCGCGTGCTCAACTGGACCGACCGCAGCACCTGCGTGCTATTTGGGGACGGTGCCGGTGCGGCCGTGCTCGGGCCTGCGGTCGACGAGACGCGCGGCCTTCTTTGCTCGCACATCTACGCCGACGGCTCGCAGGCCGAGTCGCTCTACATCCCCGGCGGTGGCTCGCGCACGCCCGCCACGCACGAGTCGGTCGATGCGGGCCTGCACTTCGTGCACATGCTCGGCCAGGACGTCTTCAAGTACGCGGTGCGCGCCCTGTCGTCCGCCAGCCTGACCGCGCTCGAGAGCTCCTGCGTGTCGAAGGACGAGCTGAGCTGGGTCGTCCCGCATCAAGCCAACCTGCGCATCCTCGACGCGGTCTCGAAGCGCGTCGGCATCGGCCTCGATCGCTTCGTGCTCAACCTCGAGCGCTACGGCAACACCTCGAGCGCGTCCATTCCCATCGCGCTCGACGAGGCCGTACGCTCCGGCAAGATCAAGCCCGGAGACAGCGTGCTGATGTGCGCCCTCGGCGGCGGCTTCGCCTGGGGCAGCGCGGTCGTGCGGTTCTAGCGCCTCGCCACAGCGCGCTCAGCGCACGATCACCTCGTCGCGACAGTCCTTGCCTTCCTCGATGGCCGTGTCGCAGCGGTGCCAGTTGACGTCGATGTCGCGCAAGGTGCAGTTGTCCGTGCAGCTCAGCGTGGGTGGAGGCTCGGCGCTGCAATCGTTGCCGAAGCAGATCTTGATCGGCGTGGCGATGCCACGGTTGCCCGCCTTGTCGGTGGCGCGCGCGGTGGCGCAGGTCCAGCCGTTGGGCACACCGGGGGTCCAGCTCCGGCCCGTACAGTCGAGCGCCGTCGCCTGGTACGCGCCGAGCGGGCCGCGGCCGTAGACCACCGCGGTGTCTGCGGTCGTGATGGAGTGCCTCATCGCGTAGCTCATGTCCGAGTTGGCGCACATCTTCGACTGCGTGAAGGTCTGGTTACCCGCGCTGCAGTAAGCGTCGCCCACGTAGGGGCTGGCATCGAGGTGCAGTGCATTGGCGCTCCGATCCGGAATGGAGCCGCCGCGATAGCTGAGGGGCGTGAGCCTATCGAACACACCCGCATCGATGTTCACGTCGTCACACTCCCCGTCGTCTCCGGTGTCGATGAGTATGGGCTTGTCAGGGGAGGTCTGAATCCAGATCTCCACCTTACTGTCGTCGACCATCGAGTAATAGTAAGTCGTGGCGCCGACGACCTCGACCGTACGCTCCCACACGAAGGCGCGGAACAGCCCGATCGAGACGACGACGCTCCGATCACCGACGGCGGAACCGAGTGGGTCGAAGGGGATGGAGCAGACCCCGTCCGGACCGCGTTCGCGCATGTTGGGGGGGTCGAGGCTCACCCAGGGTGGTACGTCATCCACGTAGACGAAAACGCTGGCCGGGGTCTCGTTGCCCGCGTTGTCTTGGGCGACGATGTTGATCGTGATGTCTTGGCGGCGCCCGAAGTCGGCGGTCTGGAGCGTCCCGATGTAGGTGTCGCCGCCGATGGCGGTCAGCACCTCGCTGAAGTTGTTGACGCCCTGAACGCGCGCCACGACGGACAGGGGCTTCACTCCCGACTTGGCGTCCGTGACCGTGAGCTGAAGGGGGATCTCGCTGCCGATGATCTGGCCCGCCGTGGGCTTCGCAATCGCGATGACTGGGCCGGTGGCGTCGATGGAGATGTTGATCGAGCGTGTGGCGCTGGCAGGCGCCGGGCTGCGTAGGTTCTTGGCTTCGACGCGGATCTGAAGCGTGTCCGGCACCGAGGGGAAGAGCACTGGATCGGAGAACTTGAGCACGTACGTGTAGTGCGTCGCGTCTGCGGGATCTTGTACGAGCTTCTGGATGCCGTTGGTGGCCACGTTCCTGCCCGCGATGAAGAGGGCGACC
>CAYNOM010000146.1:6491-11585 GCA_964398415.1 uncultured Polyangiales bacterium
GCGCTCTCGCTGTCGGACGCAGCGAGCGGAACTGGGGTGACTTTGAAGTCGACCAATACCTCGCCCGACTTGGCTACGATGGCGTTATTGCTCGGAGCCGTGAAGGTGACGGTGGGCCCTTTGTCGAAGAGACTCGAGACCTCTCCAACGCCCACGCGATCGCTGATGTCCTCGGCGGCGCACTTGAAGCGAACCTTACCTGCGGAGAGGTTGGAGATGTTTACGTTGGTCGCGGTGAACGTGCCGGCGCCCTTCGACTGAGCTGCAACGGGACCGAGCGCTGGGGTCTGCTCGTCTCCTTGGAACACGAATACCTTCACCGTCGTCGGATCGATCGCGTCGCCGCCCTCGGGCTGCGTCACCTGGCATGAGATGTCGAGCACGGGGTTGACGATTACGTCATCCACGACGGGATCGGATGCGGGAGCGGGTGCTGTGACCGTGACGTCGGGCCCAAGGATCTCCTGGATTGGACCGCCGTCGGGTGTCCCATTGTTGAAGCCACCGTCGCCTCCACCGCCGTCTTTCGCGTCGCCTGCGTCCTTCGTCTCGCCGGCATCGCTCTCGCCACCGCTCGCGCTTCCGTCACCGCCGCTGCCGCCCGCGTCCTCGCCGCCATCCGAACCCGCATCCTTCGTCGCGTTGCCGCCGCCTGCGTCGCGTTGGCTGATGACGTCGCCTGGTGCCTGGTACGCGGGTGGCTTGTCGCTGCCACAGCCGATGAGCCATGCCGCGCACACGAGCGCGACGCGAAAATGCTTCGAACGCAGCTGCATCAGATCGATCCCCCAAGGCGCGCGTGCGCCAGCCTTTAGTTTGCAGGCTCGCTTTGCACTTGGGAAGCGTCGCTCCTCGCGCAGCTTCCCAACCGGAGGTGCACATCGCACAGGCGGCGACGCTGCCCTCCAAGTCGCAGGTGGGCACCGCGCGCCTCGGCACAGCGCGCTCAGCGCAGGTGCAAGAGGTGTGACAGGCGCTCGGTGGCTTCCATGCGCGCCTCGCGATAGGCGTCGGACGCGAGCACGCTCTCGCGCACTGCACCCGGACGCCCGATAGGCCGACCCGCGACGAACAGGGCGTGGATGGCCGAGGTGGTGTCGCCGAAGCTGAGGGCGCGCGGTAGATCCGACTCGGGCCAGAAGGCCGGGGCGTCCGTGTCCCAGGCGATCAGGTTCCCAAGAGCTCCGGCCTCGAGCGCACCGGCGCGCAAGCCCGGATGGTAAGACCCGGGTAGCTCCCACACGCGGGTCAACAGGTCTTGCGGCGTGCGCTGGCTGCGAAAGGCGAGCTCGGCGCGTGCGCGCCCCTGCCACGCACGCTTGGCGGCAGCGTACTCTCCCGTCTCGAAGAAGCTGCGGTAGTCGTCACTCACCGACACGCTCGCGTGCGGCAGCGCAGCCACGAGGCGCAGCTCCTTCTGCAGGTTCATCGAGTCGTTGCTGGCCGCGCAGTCGGTGGCGACCGACCACGCGAGGTTGCGCTCGGCCCACTCTCGAATCGGCGAGACGAACCCGAACTGAAGCTGCGAGAACGGGCACGCCACGAGCAGATGTCGCGCTGGGTCGAGCAGCGCGAGATCGGCGTCGTCCGCGAACAGGGCGTGCGCGAGGACGGCGCTCGGCGCATCGCGCAGCAGGTTGACGCGCTCGAGCATCTTGAGCGGCGTCGTCCCTTCGCGGGCGCGAACGCGTGTCAGCTCGTCGAGCGATTGGGCGACGTGCAAATGCACAGGCAGGTTTCGCTCGCACGCGAGGGCCACGGCACGCCCCATCAGCCCCGCGCTCACGGTGTCGGTGGCGTGGGGACCCACGGCCGCGTAGATGCCGCGCCCGCGCAGAGACTCGTCCGCGTCCAGCTGCGCCGTGTCGTCGAGGGCCTGCTCGTGCTGCGCCGCGAACGGCCCCGCCAGATCCTGCAGCGTTGGGGCAACCACCCCGCTCAAGCCCGTGTCGCTCAGGGCTGCGGCGACGGCCTTGCCGAAATAGTAGTGGTCCCAAACGAGCCCTACGCCGTGGAGCAGCGACTCGTAAGCACCCATGCGCGAGAACGCGCGCACATCGTCGGCCGTGAGCTTTTCCTCGTAGCGAAAGAACAGGTCTTCGACGAGATTGTCGTGCCGTGCATCGCCCACGCTGAGGCAACGCATGAACGACAGCGCGAGGTGCGTGTGCGGGTTGACGAATGCGGGCGTGATCAAGTGATCTCCCAGATCGAGCACGCCGTGGCCTTCGCTCCCGGGATGCACGCTGCGCGAGCGCTCGTAGATGGCCGGATCCATACGGTCCACGGAGACGATCCGCGGCCCCTCCATCTCGATGCTGGCGGGCACGACCTCGCGCTGAGCCCCCCTGCCGATCATGACTCTTCGCGAACGCACACACAGGCCCATGCGGGCATTGTACCCGTTGACCCCCGGCGCGAGGGATCGCATCGTGCCGCCGTCACGCTGGAGAACGAACCATGCCCATGCCCGAGCTACTCGCTGTCCCCGAACTGAAGGCTGCGCTCACCGATGCGCGGTTCGATGCCGTCATCGTCGTGTCACCCACGCTGAGCACGGGCGTGCCGAGCGCAGATGCGGCGCTCGCGGCGCAGGCCAATCTGGATGCACGCGTGGGCAAGGATGTGACCCTCTTGTCGTGTGACGGCGTGCCTGGTCGACGGCTCGTGCATGCTCCCACGGGCTCCCTCGAGCGCGATTACGACGACGTCAGGCGCTTTGCCGATGCGGCCAAGGCCGGCATGACGCGCGCGCGCGACGCGGGCGCCAGGGCACCCCTCTTGCTGCTTGGAGGCTCGAGCGACGCGCCGGGCCATGCGAAGCGGGATGCGGTCGCGCTGCTCGGAGCCCTGTCGGCCCTGTGGGCCCCGCTCGAAGCACGCGAGGCGCGGGGCGAGGCCGAGATGGAGCCGGTGCAGCGCATCGGCATCGTGGCACCCCAGTCGTCCCAGGGCCCCAAGCTCGTGCGCGCCCTCGAGCTCGGTCGACGGCTCGCGCGCGATCTCGCGGGCACCGAGCCCGAACGCATGCGCCCCGAGGCCTTCGCAGCCTACTGCGTCGATGCCTTTGCCGATACGCCCGTCAAAGTGCGCGTGATCGACGACCTCGACACGCTGGCCTATCAGTATCCGTTGCTCATGGCCGTGTCGCGTGCGTCGCTCGCCGTCGAGCGTCACCGCCCGCGCGTGATTCACCTCGAGTACGTGGGCGAGGGGCCCATCGAGCGCAGCATGCTGCTCGCCGGCAAGGGGCTCACCTACGACATGGGCGGAGCCGACCTGAAAGTGGGCGGACACATGGCGGGCATGAGCCGCGACAAGGGTGGCGCGGCGGCCGTGGCCGGCGTGCTGCGCGCGCTCTGTGAGCTCGCCCCGAAGGGCCTACGCGTGACCGCGCTGCTCGGCGTGTGCCGCAACAGCATCGGTGCCGATGCCTTCGTGTCCGACGAGATCATCACGAGTCACGCTGGGGTGCGCGTGCGCATCGGCAACACCGACGCCGAGGGCAGGCTCGTGCTCGCCGATCTCTTGTCGCACCTGCGCGTTGCCGCGCTCGAGGCCGAAAATCCGCAGCTGTTTTCGCTGGCCACGCTGACAGGCCACTCGGCCATCGCCATGGGGCCCTACAGCGTCGCCCTCGACAACGGCCCTGCCCGTCGGACGGGGGTGGCCCAGGCCCTCGATGCGCTCGGTGAAGCCTGGGGCGATCCCTTCGAGATCTCGCGCTCGCGTCGCGAAGACTACGACTTCGTCAAACCGCGCAGCGCGGCCGACGACGTGCTCTCGTGCAACAACGCGCCCTCGGTCGCCACCCCGCGTGGCCATCAGTTCCCCGCCGCCTTCCTCGCCATCGCGTCGGGCCTCGACAAGCATGGCGGCGACTCGTCGCGACCCTTGCCCTTCACCCACGTCGATCTCGGCGGCAGCGGCTGCGAAGGCGGAGATTGGCAGCACGGTAGGCCGACCGCCGCTGCGGTGGTGGCTCTCAGCCTATGGGCCGTGCAGCGCTGAGCTTGCTCAGAGCGGCAACGCCGAGTCGCCCGCGGCGCGATAGGTGCCCTTGTCCTTGAGCCGACGCGTCGCTTCGAAGATGGCGCGCGGGCTGTCGAGCACGGCCTCAGGCATGCCTTGCGCTACGTGCTGCCGCAGCGGCTCGGAGTCGGTGCGCAGGAAGGGGTTCGTGGCGAGCTCATCCGCGATGGTCGAAGGCACGGCACAGCCACCCTGGCCGCGCAGGGCCCACACCTTGCGGATGCGCTGGGCGAGCGCGTCGTTTTCGGGCTCCACGCTGTAGGCGAAGCGCAAGTTGTCCTGGGTGTACTCGTGGGCGCAGCACACGCGCGTCGCCGGATCGAGCTGCGACAGGCGCAGAAGGCCGTCATGCATGGCGACGTAGTCTTCGGTGAAAACGCGGCCGCAGCCGCCCGCAAACAACGTGTCGCCGCTGAAGACCGCGTCCTCGAACACGAAGCACACGTGCCCGACGATGTGCCCTTCGGTGAGCATGACGCGCGCCTTGCACGCACCGACCTCGATGCTGTCGCCTTCACCCACGCCGCGCGTGAGGCCGGGCACTTCCTTGGCCATCTTCGCCGGGCCGTAGACGGTCAGCGCCGCGAGCAGCCCGCGTCGCTCGAGATCCTGGTTGATGCCCACGTGGTCGAGGTGGGTATGGGTGTTGAGCACGTGCGTGATCTCGATGCCGTGCTGCTTCGCGTAGGTGAGCGCAGCTTCCGCGTCGGGCCCGTCGACCACGGCCGCCGCACCCGTCCTTTGGCACACGAACAGCCACACCAGGTTGTCTTCCCAAGCAGGGACCTGGTGGATCTCGAAAGCTCCGCTCGCGGCCTTGAACGGGGCGGAGGGCGTCTTCACGGTGTGTTGCATGGCGCTTCGAGCCTACGACCTCGACGCCGCAATGGCCACGACCGATCTGAGAATCGAGCTAGCCGTCGTACGGCGGCATGAAGCCATCGAGGCGCTTCATGCGTTCCTCGCGTGGGGGTAGGTGCAAGGGCTTTGGCGTGATGGCCAGGAGCGCGGCTTCGTCGACCTCGTCGAGCAGCTCGGCAGGCAGGTAGCGCTCGCCGAAGC
>CAYNOM010000147.1:0-11574 GCA_964398415.1 uncultured Polyangiales bacterium
AGAGCCTCGATGAGGCCTCGAAGCGCCTCGGGCCCCAGAGCTATCGCCTGCGCGGTGGCGGTGCCCAGAGTAACCGCGGCTTTGGCCCGGGTCGTCTTGGCGATGGTCTCTCGGGCGGCATCCGACGCTGGGAGGGCTCGCTCGAGCTGCGCGTGCCGTTGACCAAGAGCTTCTCGATCGCGGTCTTCTCCGACGTGGGCGACGTGCACGAAGCCGCCAGCTTTCGCTTTCGTCACCTCAACACCGCCTTCGGCGGAGGCATGCGCTACCGCACGATTCTCGGGCCGATTCGCTTCGATGTGGGCGCTCGACCCGACGCGCTCCAGCGAGTCGGCGCGAAAGCCCCCGACGACGCCTTCGCGACGGACCTCGGGTTCGTGCGCTTCAACGGTGCGGTGCATCTCACCATCGGGGAGAGCTTCTGATGCGCCCCTCGCGTCTCCTGCGTGTCGTGCGCGTCGTCGCGATCGTCGTGTTCGCGCTCCTCGCCTTGATCTGTGCGCCCTTTGTGCTCCTGCAGTTTGCGCCGGTGCGCGCTTTCGGGGTTTCGCGAGCGCTTCGTTACGTCAACACGCTGTCCGACTACCAGGTTCGCATCGCGAGCCTGACGCGCCTCGACCCCTTTGGGCTCTCCGCCCGCGGCATCGAGGTCAGCCGCGAGGGTGAGCTGTCGATCCGCGTCTCTGCGCTTTCACTCACGCTGTCGCCCTGGTCCTTGCTCCGAGGCGAAGTCCACGTGTCGACGCTCGAGATCGACCACGTACGCGGCTTCTATCGACTCGTGCCCAGTGAGAGCGAGGAGGAGGACGAAGCAGAAGCGGAAGGTGCGCCACTCGAAGTCCGCGTCGAGGGAGTGTCCCTTCGCGACGTGCAGCTCGAGAGCTCGGGCCTCGGCCCCATGACCGGGCTTCGGATCGACGCGCTCGAGGGGGCCTTCGCCCTGGGCGCTGCACCCTGGGCTTTGCTGTCGCGCGCCGAGCTCAGGGCCGAGGCAGACGGGCAGCGTCTGCTCTCGCTTTCGACGAAGCAAGGACGCTGGACGGCTGCGGACGGTGGCGCGATCCGTCTCGAAGGACACCTGGCCGACGCCCCGCTCACCCTGACGAGCGAGCTTCCTCCGCTGGAGCGCGCTGGCTTGTGGCCGGAGGGCAGTGCCCGGCTCGAGCTGCGCGACGTCACGCCACAGGACGTGGCACGCTTGGGCCTCGAAGCAGATCTACGCACGCAGCTCAGCCTCGGGCTGACGGTGGTCTCCCATGGCGACAGCGTCGAGGCCAGCCTCGAGGTCGAAAGCGCCCAAGTTGCGCTTTCGCTGCGCGCCGAGGCCGAAGAGGGCCGCGCTTCGGGCAAGCTGAAGCTCGAGGCTGACGATCTCCAGGCCGTCAGCGGCCTTCTGCCCGAGCTCTCGGTGCGCACGGAGCTCGACGCCCAGGTGGTCAGCGCGAGCTCCATGCACGAGCTCTCGCTGCGCTTTCGCGATTCCGCCGTGGCAGGCTTTGCCATCCCCGACGGGCAGCTCGAAGCGACATACTCCGGTGCGACCCTCGCGCTCGAGCGGCTGTCCTTCGTGGCCTTTGGCGAGGCGCTCGAGGCAAGCGCCATCTTCAATCTCGAGACGAATCAGGGCCGTGTGGATCTCGCCCTGCGCGCGCTCGAGCTGTCGGCCCTGCCGCTCGAGGGCATGCCGCGCGGGGAGGTCACAGGCCAGCTCGGCCTTACGCTCGGCGCGAACGAGCAGCTCGAGGGCGGGGGAGAGCTGCGGCTGACTGCCCTAGAGCTGGCAGACGCCAAGCTGCGGCAGGCGCTTTTGTCCCTGCGCGTGCAGGGTACGCTCGAACGACCTCGTCTCGCGCTCACCCTCGATGCCGATGGGCTGGCTGCATCCGGTGTGGAGATCGATAGACTGGAGATCCAAGGAGATGGCACGCGCGAGAGCGCTGAGCTTCGGTTGTCCTTGCGGGCGCCCACAGGCTGGCTCAGTGCCGAGCTCGAGGTCGCGGGCCTGTCACGTCCGCGGCAAGAGGCACAGCTCGCGGGCCGCGGCGCGTTTCGAGCGATCCCGATCACGTTCAGCGCAGGGGGCGAGCGGCTCCCTAGCGGGGCGCTCGGGCTGTCGCTCGCCCTGCGTGCGGACGCAGAGCGGGTGACGGCCCAGGCGGAGCTCGACGCGCGTGAGCGCCTGCGCGCCTCCCTCACGGCAAAGCAGCTCGATCTCTCGCGCTGGACCTCCCTGTTCGGGGTCGAGGGCGTGTCCGGGACGCTCGGGGCCGAGCTCTCGGCCGCGGGCCCCATGGCGAGTCCCGAAGTCACGGCCGGCATTCGTGTACGCGGCCTCAGCGTGCCCCATGCGCCCACGCTCGAGGTCACGCTGGACGCGAGCAGCTCGCTTGCGCGCGGGGAAGGCGAGCTTCACGCCGACGTCTCGTCCGCGGCCAGCGACCTCACGCTTGCGCTCGATGGACGCGTGTCGATCCCGAAACAGAGGGGGAAGCTCGCCTACGAGGAGCTGCGCTACGACGCCAAGCTCGGCGCGGCCCTGCCCGTCAGCCTGCTCACGGCCTACGGGATGCCGACGCTCGACGCCTTGGCCGGGGGCGTCGCGCTCGATGTCGACGCGACCGGCACCCTCACAGAGCCTGAGATCGACGCCCGCGTGGATGCGCGTGTGTCGCTGCGCGCGCATCCAGACCTGCCGCCGGAGCGGCTCGAGCTCGGCGTCCACCTCGATCCCAGCAGCGCGACGCTCGAGGCCAGGCTCACCGATCTTCAGGGCCCCCTGCTCGACGTACAGGCCAACGTGGCCTTGGGGGAGGGCGAGCTCCGCACGCGCATGGCGTCGCTCGGGCTCGACAACTTGCCCGAGACGCGCGTGACACTGGAGCTCGAGCGTCGTCGCCTCGACCAACTGCAGGGCGTCGTGGCCTACCTGACGGGGCTCTACGCGACGAACCTTCCGGCAGAGGTCAGCGCGAGCGTGCAAGTGTCCGCAAGTGGCACGAAGCTCGACGGCAGTGCGCGGGCGCGCGCGATCGTGTTCGGAGACGTGCTCGATAATCATTGCGCCGTCGGGGCGCGCTCCTCGGTCGACGTCACGCTCGAGCTCGGGCAGAACGACCTCGTGGCCAAGCTCGTCGCGAACACCGACCGCGGCGGACGCCTGAGCGCCGAGGCCAGCACGCGCTTGCTTCTTGGTGAAGAGCGCGTCGAGGGACGCTTCATCTCCGGCGTTGGGCTGCGCGCCGAAGGCCGTGAGATCTCCCTGCACACGTTGCCCGGTCTGTGCGACCTCACGGAGGGAACACTCGCCTTCGACTTCGATGCACGGGCGCTGGACGGACCGCTCGAAGCAGGCCTCGACGTCGGCCTCGATCGGCTGCGTGCGGCGAGCGGTGGCCCACTCAGCGCGAGCCTGAGCGCCCGAGCGCGGGGGGATTTGCTCCAGGCTACGGGCGAGCTGCGCGCGGATCACGAGGATGCGGGCAGCTACCGGGCCCGCATTCCCCTGCGCTACGACGAAGGAGCGGCGTTTCCGCAGCTGGCCATGGATGCACCCGTCCACGTGCGCCTCACGCTGACGCATGCGCCGATCGGGCCCTTCATGTCGTTTGGAGAGGGGCTCGGTCGTCCGAGTGGGCGCGTCGACGGCAGCGCTTCGCTCACCGGAACCCTGTCCGATCCTCACGTCGAGGGGCGGCTCGCGCTCGAGGACGTGTCGTTCTCCATCGCGTCCCTCGCACAGCCGCTGCGCGACATCGACGGTGTCATCGTGCTCCGCGATCGGAACTTGCGCATCGAGAAGCTGACCGCCCACGACGCCGACGGAACGCTGCGGCTCGACGGTTCTGCATCGCTTGCCGCAGACAGCTCGGGTGAGGCGAAGCTGCGCGTGCGCAGCGACGATTTTCCGCTGCGGCGCCAAGGTCAGATCCTCGGCAAGCTCACGACCGACGTCAGCGTCGATGCCGCGCTCGACACGCAAAAGGCCCTGTCTGTGGCGGCTGTCATCGATGGCGGGCGTCTGTGGCTCACGGGCAAGCGCGGGCGGGACGTGCAGCCCCTCGAGGAGCATCCCGATGTGCGCTACGTCGACCGTCCCGAGCAGGCCGAAGCCCCGGGCGAGGCCGAGTCGACCACGCTCGCCCTCACGCTATCGCAGCTCACGGTGCGCTCTGAGAAGCGGCTTTGGATCATGCACAAAGACTTCTCGGTGCAGATCGGTGTCGACGTCGCCCTCGAGCAACGCGAGCAGCTCGCCTTGAAGGGCGAAGCGACGATCCACCGCGGCGAGCTCACCTTGCTCGGAAGTGCGTTTCAGATCGACGAGGGAGCCATCCGCTTCACGGGCGACTTTCCCCCCGATCCGGCCCTCGAGCTGCACGCCGTCTACAAGCGCTCGCGAGGCGAAGACCTGTGGGTCGACGTCACCGGGCGCAGCAGCGCACCCGTGGTCACCTTTCGCGGAGCGGCGAGCAACGCAGGTGAGGCCATGGCGGTGCTCTCGGGGGTGGGACGGGGTGGCGCCGAGAGCCAGGCCCAAAGCGACGCGGCCAACTTCGCGGCGAGCCTCACGGCGGCGCTGCTCAGCGTGACCATTCGTGAGGAGTTCGGAGACTGGGTGCCGGTCATCGTCGTGGAGACGGACGACAGCGGCGCAGTCTCGGGTGCGCGTGCGGGCTTCGATGCGAGCGACCTCATCCCGCCCTTTCTGCAGGGCATCGCGCGCGGTGCCTACGTGGAGGGCATCGTCAGCGGCACCGAGCAACGCGGCGGGGGGGTGGGGCTCGGCGCGCGCCTCGAGATCGCGCTGCCCCACGACTTCATCACCAGCACGGGCTACGGCCCCGGTGCGACCTGGAGCGCAGATTTCGCCTGGGCTCCGTAGCCCTCAAACTTCGGGGCCAGCCTCACTTCGGTCGCTGCACCAGCTCGATGCGGTAGCCGTCCGGGTCTTCGATGAATGCGATGTTGATGGTGCCGTGCTTCATCGGCCCAGGGGGGCGCGGGATCGACACCCCCTCGGCTGCGAGCATGGCGCAGGTCTCGTGTACGCTGTCGACCTCGAGCGCCACGTGACCGTAGCCCGTGCCGTGGGTGTAGGGCTCGGTCTGATCCCAGTTGTGGGTCAGCTCGATGGCGCTCTGCCACCACGCGTCGTCGTAGCCGACAAAGGCGAGGGTGAAGCGTCCTTCGGGGTAGTCTTGTCGAAACAGCTGCTTCATGCCGAGGATGCGGGTGTAGAAGTCGAGCGATCTGTCGAGATCACGCACGCGCAACATGGTGTGCATGATGCGAAGGCCGAACTGCTGTTGCTTCGGGGCCGTGTCACTCATGGGCCTGACGCATAGCGTGCAAATCCTCGACCTGCATCTCGTCGGTGGCGCTGTCGATGCGCACGCGCTTGACCACGAGCTCACCCGAGTCGAGTCGTGCCTTGATCTTGGGCCGCTCGAGTAACTCGGCCCAGCGCGCCTCACGTTGCTCGACGGCTTGCGTCAGGTGCGGGTATTCGAGGCGCTTTCGGGCATCGCGCGCCACCTTCTCGGCTGCGCAGTCGGTGTGGGTGCTGAGGATCACGGCTTTGACACCGTTCTCGACCGCGAGCTCCAGCATCTCCTCTTCCTTCTCGCTGAGCACGGAGCCGGCGGTGCGGACCACGTAGTAGTACTTGCGCGTGTCGCCGACGAGCTCGTTCGTGTCGATGCGCGCATCCATGCATACGACCATCGCGACCTCGGGATGACGTGCTGTGCGCGGAAACCACGTGCGAACCTGGGACGCCATCTCGTTCTGTTCCAGCACCTCGCGCCACACCTCATCAGGCGTGAGGTGCCCAGCGTGATGCGGATCGAAATCGTCGAGGTGGTCTTGCATGCGAAAGCCCACGTTCACGAGCGCGCCGCCGGCGACGAACTGTGCCTGCTCGCTGGCTATGAATGCGATGCTGGCCACCGCGACCAATGCTCCTGTGCCCCACAACAACTCGCGACGCATGGCTCGGTCTCCGGTTCCTCTCGCGCTCAGGTGGACGCGTAAGCCGTTTCGGCAACGTGAGTGCGACGCGGCTGCCACCCGCTCGCCGGCTACCTTTGGGCCGAATGAGCGCCAAAGCCCGCATGTCCGTCTGACGTTCTTGGGCGGCACGTGCCCGATCTCGTCCACGATTGTAGGGTCGATCACGTCGCTTTCGCTTTCGCGCTCACCTTTGAGTGCCTGGAACGGTCGTTGCTGACGCATCCGGAGCACGGGGAGGATTCATGATCCCAAACCTCAAGAATCCGAAGCTGGACGAATTCGAGGACGTCGAGGACTTCGATGGCGAGGAGCCGCGGGGGGGTCCGGGGGACGACGACTCGGATGACGATCCGTTCGACGATCAGCCGACGCGTCGACGTCCACTGGCCCCACGCGCGTAGCGTCTAGCGAAGCCCTAGTGATCGTCGGGGGGCGATCATGACGGGCTTCGCTACGCTGCGCGTGGTCCGAAGCGCACCTCGAAGGTGCTGCCACCGCCTTCGCGCGGTGCGTAGCGCACGCTGCCGCCGTGATGCTCGGCGATGCGCTTCACGAGCGAGAGGCCGAGCCCCACGCCACCGTGCTTGCCTTCGCGATGGCCTTGCGGACGAAAGAAGGGCTCGAAGATACGCTCGCGATCGTCTACGGCAACTCCGTCTCCGCGATCTTCCACGCGCAGACACAGCTCGTCGCCCTGTTTCGTGAGGCTGACTTCGATGGGAGGCCGGCCGTAGCGGCGCGCGTTCTCGAGGAGGTTGCGCACGAGGCTCGTCAGCATGCGCGCATCGCCGTCGATGGGGCATGGGATGGTGCGTGCGCTGGCACCCACGCGCTCTGCCTCTTCCGTGACGACGGCGTCGAGCATGACGCGCGTGAAGTCGCGCGGCAGATCGGTGTCCTCGAGGCGCGCAGCGAGCAAGAGATCGCCAATCAAGGCATCGAGCTCGAGGATGTCTCGCTCGGCGTCGCGACCGAGCTTTTCGCGCAGCTCGCCCGGAAGGTCGTCACCGCGAAACAACTCGAGGGCCATGCGTAGACGCGCAAGAGGCGATCTCAGCTCATGGGACGCGCTCTGCAGCATGCGCCGCTGGGTGCGCAGGAGGCCCGCGATGCGCTCCGAGCTCTGGTTGAAGGCGCGCGCGAGGCCTGCGATCTCATCCTCGCCCGCGTCCGAGACGCGCGCGTCGAGGTCGCCCTGGCCGAAGCGCGAGACCGAGGTCTCCAGGGCCTCGAGGCGTCGGGTGATGCGGCGTGCCGCCCAGTAGGAGCCGAGCAGAAGCGCAAGGATCACGACCGACAGCGCGAAGATCGGGGCGCCGGGTGCGCCACGCGCTCGCTCGGGGTCGAGCGCGACGGCCACGCTGCGCCCATCGCTCAGCGGGACGAGGATGCCGGCGTCGTGCGCGGCGAGGAAGTGGGCGCGTCGGCGCTGACGTGGCCCGGGGAGTCTTCGCCCGGCACGCGCCACGATTCGGCCCTCCTCATCGAACACCGAGATCGACGCGTGCAGCCGCCGCGCGCGCCGCCTGAGGCCTTGCTCGAACGCGCGACGGTCATCGCGAGGCAGCTCCTCGATCACGAACTGCGCGACGTCCGTGACCAGCGCCGGCAGCGCTCGCGAGTCGTCGCGTAGGAAGTGCGCGATGCCCGCGGCCAAGAACCCACACAGCATGCCGGTGATCAACAGCGCCCGAAAGATCTGAAAGTGCAGCCTGCGCTTCATGGCCGCGCACCCGCGGCGTCCGGCAGCGGCGTGAACACGTAGCCGACGGAGCGCACGGTGCGAATGCGGCGCGGTCGCTTGGGGTCGTCCTCGATGGCCGCACGAATGCGCGAGATGTGCACGTCGATGCTGCGGTCGAACTCGTCGAGATCTTGCCCGCGCAGGGCCTGCATGAGCGCATCGCGACTTTGCACGTGGCCAGCGCGCTCGGCCAGCACCTTGAGCAGGTCGAACTGATGTGAGGTCAGGGGACAGACGTGGCCATCGAGACGCGCTTCGCGCGCGCCGAGGTCGATGACGAGGCGTCCGAAGCGCCACACTTCACCCTGGGCTGCGGGCGCGGGCGCGGGCGCGGGCGCGGAGGGCGCACGACCACGGCGCAGGATGGCGGCGATGCGCGCCACGAGCTCGCGCGGGTTGAAGGGCTTCGGCAGGTAGTCATCCGCGCCGAGCTCGAGTCCCACGATGCGGTCTGTGTCTTCGCCTCGCGCGGTGAGCATCAGCACCGGCACGTTCGAGCTTCGCCGGATGCGCCTCAGGGCCTCGAAGCCGTCGAAGTCGGGCAGCATCACGTCGAGAATCAGCGCGTCGAAATGGCCGTGCTCCACGGCAGACACGCCGCTTGCGGCGTCGCCGCGCTGCTCGACGGTGTAGCCGCGCGACCGGAGATAGGTGGCGACCATGTCGGACAAACGCTCGTCGTCATCGACGATCAGGACGCGTGGCTCGCTCACGCTGCGCAGCCTAGCAGCCCTTGCGCACGCGAGGCGGGGATCCTCAAGCTCGACATGTCGCTCACGACCGCGACCGCGCGTGCGATTTCTCTTCTAATTTCATGTATTAACCAAAGTTAAGTACTCATTTTATAAAAAATCGATATTGCTAACTTTAGCCCAGTCTTTATAGTTATCGAAAAGGACTAAGATGCGTTTTCCGAAGCTCCCGCCAGAAGCTAGCTCCCACTGGGCTCGCCTGATGGCGAACGACGGGGCCAAGCTGCTTGCGGCGTCGCCAGTCGCTCCGGACGGCCGCTATCTGCATTGGGATGAGCTTCGCTACCGTACGCCCCCGGATGGGCTCGCTCATGCCGAATGGTGGGTCGCGACGAAGTTCGCTCGGCTCAAGGCATCAAACGACATCGCCGAGATGAAGCGTTGCTACGGGACGTCGTTCACGCTCACCGAGCTACCCGCCATTCGTCGCGCTCTGCACGAGTTCGATCGGGCCAATGTCGGCGACCAGATTCTCTCTGCGCTCGGCAACCCCGACGCTAAAGGCGAATACCGCGTGCGGCAGCTCATCGAGGAGGCGATCAGCTCCAGTAAGATCGAGGGCGCGCGTCCGACCACGCGCGAGGCTGCGCAACAAATGCTTCGCGAGGCCCGCGAACCACGCTCACGTGACGAGCGCATGATCCTGAACAACCTGCGCGCGATGGAGCGTCTGCGTGAACTGCACGAGACTGGCGAGCGCCTGACAGTCGACATGCTTCTCGAGCTCCATCGCATCTTGGGTGACGAGGCGCTCGAGGTGGAAGACGGCGTGGGGAAGTTTCGGACCAGACAGCACGATGTGAGCGTGTCCGATGTGGAGGGCAACGTGTGGTATCGCCCCCCGGACGCGGAGGGGCTCGAAGAGCGTGTCGCACGCCTGCTCGATTTTGCCCACGGCGACCAGGCGAACAACACCGAGTTCATCCACCCGATCGTACGCGCCATCATCACGCACTTCTGGCTCGGCTACGAGCACCCGTTCCGCGACGGCAACGGACGTATCGCGCGCGCCCTCTACTACTGGTGCATGCTGCGGCATGGGTACGAGGTGGCCGAGTTCCTGTCGATCTCGGGGCCCATCGATCGGAGTCCGAAGAAGTACTACCTCGCCTTCGCGTACACGGAGACCGACGGCAACGACCTGACCTACTTCGTGCTCAACCAACTCGACGTCATGCAAGAGGCTCTGCAGGAGCTGCTCGACCATCTGAAGGCGCGCGTCGAGCGGCTCAAGCAACTGAGCCAGGCAATAGCCGCCTTCGATGCGCTCAACCACCGCCAGCGCTCCCTGCTCGCATATGCCGTTCGCCACGCAAGCCAGGGCGCCACGATCGAAGGGCATGCGCGGTCGCACGGCGTGCACTACATGACGGCTCGCAGCGACCTTGCGGATCTTGAACACCGGGGGCTTCTGACGAGCACGCCAACGAAGCCGAAGCGTTACTTCCCGTCGGACGGTTTGCTGGCGCAGCAGGCCCGGGGTGGGAAGAGGGGCTAGCCGTGCCTCCCCTCACTTTTCACACCGGTGCCACAGGCCTTTCGGTACCTTCTCCGCCATGAACGCACCATCGAATGAGCTCGTGCTGTACCACCACCCCTTCACCCGCGCGTCCAACGTGGTCTGGATGCTCGAGGAAGTCGGGGTCCCCTATCGTTTGGAGTACGTGGACTTGAATTCGGGGTCGCAGCGAGGAGACGGCTTTCGCGCCATGAATCCCATGGGCAAGCTGCCCACCTTGGTCGATCATGGCACCGTGGTCACGGAGTCGGCCGCCATCGGCATGTACCTCGCCGACCGCTATGCCTACGGCGTCCTGTGCCCCAAGGTCGACGACCCCGCACGAGGCACTTACCTTCGCTACAGCGTCTATGCCCCTTCGGTGATCGAGCCCGGTGCCTACGCCAAGGGCGCCCACTGGGAGTACCGCCCGGCCCAGGCCGGGTGGGGGCGCTTCGAGGACATCCTCGACACCATCGACGCGGCGATCGGCGAAGGGCCGTGGCTGCTCGGCGAGCGCTTCAGCATGGCCGACGTGATCTTCGGCGGCACGGTGCGCTACATGCTCCAGTTCAACATGCTGGAGAGCCGGCCGCGCTTCGTGGCCTACACCGAGCGCCTCACGGCACGCCCGGCGGCCCAAGCAGCCCAGGCGAAGAACGCCGCGATCGCGAAGGAACACGGCCTGGGCTCCTGATCGCGGTCGTCTCCCGCGCGTTGTGCTGTCATGAAGATGGGGGAGCCGGCTGGGGACGCTCTCGTGGTTGGGGCGGTGAGGGCGGTTTCGTTGGAGGCGCAACAACACGCGAGATCGCGCAAATTGCACGTGAGCGTGCTCGTGCTCGTGCTCGTGCTCGTGCTCGTGACTCACGGTGAGCGCACGGATGCCCGCGGCCGGCCGCCTGCGGTGGACATGCTCCTTGCCGGTGCTCGGCTTCGCCTGCGCTCCTCGGAGCATGTCCCCCTGCGGCGCACCCGAGCTTCGGCGAACCGAAGCTCGGCGGGGGTGCGGTGTGCTGGAATGGTTGCGTGGGAGCCGGATGGGGACGCCCTCGTGGTCGGAACGGTGAGGGCGGTTTCGTTGGAGCGCAATAACACGCGAGATCACGCGAATTGCACGTGGTCGTGAGTGTGAGCGTGAGCGTGGTCGTGGTCGGCCGTGAGCGAAAGCTGTTCGTTCAGCGCGAGCCCGTATCGACAGCGACGGCTCCGCTTCGAATGACGAGGCTGGCACGTGATAGGCGCGTGGTACGACGGAATGTTGCGAACGACCCGCATGGCCATGTAGCCTCGGCTGACCGGACGTCAGTACGACGGGGCGCGGAGCCTTGTCACTGACCACCTTCAGGAACCACTGAGCATGGATCCCGTCGAACTCAAGCGAGCCGACTTCGAGCTTGCCGAGCGGCGGATGGGGTCCGGTCGTACCCGCCCGATCCTCGTGGGCGCCCGCGACTCGGACGACCAAGCCGTCCAGCTCGTCGTCAAGCCCACCAACAAGCTGACGATGCCCCCGAGCGAGTACCTGTTCGAGTGGCTGGGCGCTGCCATCGCGACTGCGCTCGGCG
>CAYNOM010000148.1:0-11543 GCA_964398415.1 uncultured Polyangiales bacterium
GAGAAGGAGCGGCTCGAAGCCGCTGGCTACGACACCTACCTGCACGAATCGCCGGCCTACTCGACCCTCGGCTTCTTTCGCGACCCAGTGACGACGCCGATGATCGAGACGCGCTTCGGATGCGCGGGCGCTGTGCCGAGCGAGCGGGTCGATCCCTGTCGCATCGCGCAGCTCGCCGAGACGCTCCTGCACGAGCTCACGCACTACCATCGCTATGTGCCTGGTAACACCGAGCTCAACGAGCAGCTCGCGAGCTTCGTCGCACGCAAGGCCGTGGTGCAGTACCTCAGCTTTCGCGGGCTGTACGACGAGCCGCTGCGTCAGCGTTTGCAGGATCTCTACGCGCGACAAGCGCAGTTTGCGGGGGCGGTCGCCATGGCGGCCGAGGAGCTCAAGGCGCTTTACGCGAGCGACGTACCCAGGGCGCAAAAGCTCGCGGCGCGCGTGCCGATCTTCGAGCGCCTCACCCAGCTCGGGCTAGCCCTGTTTCCGGGCAGTGAGCGCGACGACTTCGAGATGAACAACGCGCGCGTGCTTCAGTACCTGCGCTACGACCGCCACAGCGACGCGCTCGAAGGGCTGTGGCAGGCCGCGGAGGGCTACTGGCCTAGTTTTTGGGCGCGCGTCGATCGCATGCTGGGCGAGGCCAGCTAGAGCTCAACGCGGCGGGCACCCCACGACCATTTCGTTCGACGGATTCGGCTGCGCCTGGCCACGCACGGTCGCCAAGGAGGCTCAGATGAACTTTCGACTCTTCCTCGTCCAAAGACTCGCCCCGCTCGCCGGGCTCGCATTCGTGGTCGGCTGCCATCCCGAGGTGCCCGCGGTATGTGGGGGTCTACAGGGGCTCGACTGCGACACCGGTGAATATTGCAGCTACCCACTCGAGGCCACCTGCGGTGCAGCCGATCAAACCGGCACCTGTGAGCTCAGGCCCGAGGCCTGCACGAAGGAGTATGCGCCGGTCTGCGGCTGCGACGACCAGACCTACGGCAATGCGTGCATGGCCGCGGCCGCCGGCGTCTCGGTAGCGAGCCTCGGGGAGTGCGCGTCGAGTGGTGGAGAGACCTGCGGCGGCATCGCGGGACTCGGCTGCAAGGAAGGCCAGTTCTGCAACTACCCGCCCGAGGCCATGTGTGGCGCGGCGGATCAAACGGGCACCTGCGAGGTCAGGCCCGAGGCCTGCACGGAGCAGTACGACCCCGTCTGCGGCTGCGACGACCAGACCTACGGCAACGCTTGTCACGCGCACGCGGCCGGCGTCTCGGTGGCCCGTGCCGGCGAGTGCCCTGGGAAGGGCGTGAGCTGCGACCGACGCGAGCTGCGCTGCAAGCGCGCCGAGCTGCCCTGCCCTGAGGGCGAGGTGCGCGAGATCGTCGACGGCTGTTATGGCGAGTGCGTGGCGATCGATCGCTGCGTGTGTGACGAACAGGACGCTTGCCCCGACTCGTCGCAGTACGCCTGTCACATGCACAGCGGGCGCTGCGGTCCCTACGTCAACTGAAGGGTCAAGGCGCAGCGTTGGGCTGCTCGACTAGCGTGGGCGCCGTGGCTTCGGCCTGCACCGGCCTGAGCTCGGCGGCTTCGGCCTGGGCTTGTGCTTCGGCGTCGTGCTGCTTCTGCTTGGCCTCGCTCACCTGGGCGAGCGCCTCGAGCCCGCGCTCGAAGTCGGCGCCGATCATGGTGTCCATGTCCATGAACAGCCCGAACGCCTTGGCCATGAAGTTGTTGTCGCCCTCCATCCACCAGCGCACCTCGGTGCCGCCGGCCCTGGGCGTGAAAGTGAAGCCGTTCTCGGCTACGGACGCGAAGGGCTCGATGAACTCGAGGCGCATCGTGAGCGCCTTCTCGGGTGTGGCCTCGATGATCGTCATGCTGCCCTTGCCGACGTCGTCGTTGCCCTGCCAGACGTAGCGCGAGCCTACCTGTCCGGGCTCACCTTCGTAGGTCTTCGTCATGTTGGGATCGAGCTTTTCCCAGGGCGACCAGGCCTCCCAGGCGCGGAAGTCGCGCACTTCCTCGTAGACGATAGCCGGGCTCGCCGCGACCACGCCACTCCGCTCGACGCGATAGTGGCCTGGTTGCACCGCGATGACGACGGCGAGCGCGCCGAGCAGGACGGCGACACCGATGAGAGCCTTTTTGAGCATGGAACCCCTCCGTGAGAGCTGTGTGCGCGTCGTCTCACGGAACCTCACATGGGGCAATGCCCAGAGGCTGGGAGGGTCTGCGCTGATGCCAACTTGGCGTCCCCCGTCTCGAGCGCTTATCGTGGAGTGAGTGACACGCGAGCAGGTTTGGAAGGCAGTGTCGACGCAGCTCCGGCAGGATTTTGGCCGCCTGCTCGAGGTGCGCGACGTGCGTCGTGTGCGCCGCGTGGCGGCCGACGCCTGGCAAGTCAGCGTCGTGCTCGCCGCGCCTTCGCACGAGCTGCACGTGGTCGATCTGATCGTCGAAGACGACGGCAGCACGTCGCCCACACTCGATGGCGATGACGTCATCGAGGCCGTGCGTCGCTTCGAGCAGTCTTCAGTCGTGCGGTCTGTGGCGCCCGAGGTGGCCGAGTTCGGTGCGGACTTCGGGCTCGACGACGACACGGCGGACGAGCTCGATTTCACCGTGTTCGAGGAGGCGGAGCTGCCCATCGAAGAGCGCATCTCGAAGGCGATGGCGCGGGGAGACGAGGCCTCTTTGATCGAGGCGCGCGACCTCTTGCCGCGCCTGCTCACGCAACACGAGCAACGTGGGGCCACGCTGCTGACCATGGCCGAGGTCGAGGTGAAGCTCTCTGCGCTCAACATGGCGCGCGGTTACCTCGAAGCCGCCGCACGCGAGTTCGCTGATCGCTTCGACCTCGACGCGCTCGAGCGCGCGGCCTCGCTTGCGCTGACGATCGAGGGCCAAGAAGCCTTCGCCGGCTCGGCCGTGCACAAGCTGCTCGAGCAGAGCCGCACGCGCCTCACACCCGTGGCCACCATCTACGACTCGAAGATCTTCCGCTGGCTGTCTGAGGAGCTCCGGCCCAGGCTCGAGGCCGGCATCACGCTCCGCACGCTCGCGCCTGGCGAGACCCTGGTCCAAGAGGGCGAGCCCTCGCGCAACGTGTTCGTGGTCAAGAGCGGGCTCGTCGGCGTGTGGCTCGAGAAGCCCTCGGGAGGCTCGTGGCTCGTGCGCTGCTGCTTTCCGGGGTGGCTGCTCGGTGAGTCGAGCGTGCTCGGGGGCGACGATCCGCGCTGCACCGCGTCGCTACGCGCTGAGCGCTTCTCCGAGGTTTGGGTGTGTCGGGCCGAGCTGGTTCGCGAGCTGATGTTCGAAGACCTGGCGTTCGGTCACAAGATCGCCGAGACAAAGCAGCTGCACCGCATCGACTCCTTCTTCTCGATGCACGAGACGATGGGCCAGCTCGACGTCCAGGTGCGCGACGAGATCCTGTCCTGCCTTCAGCGCCTCGAGAGCTTCGACGAAGACACGCTCATCCTGCCGGCCCATCAGGTCCCGGCCGTCGCCTGCCTCGTTGCGCGCGGCTCCATCGCCCTGTTCGAGGATGGGCGAGACACGCCCTCAGCCGTGATCGAAGCCGACTCGTTCTACGGCGTGCGCGACACGATCCACGCCATCGAGAGTGGTCTCACCGCCATCGCGCGTGCAGGCAGTGTCATCGCGTTCTTCGAGGGCACCCGTCTCTCGAAGCTGTGCGCGCAAAGTCCGGAGCACGTGGTGGCCGTGCTGGAGCGCCTTGGCTGAAGCCTGGCCCTCCAAGTTAAATCAGACCGGCAATGTGGCTCGTGCGCGACTCATCGGCGTAGGACACGTAGGTGTAGCTGGAAAGATTGCCGCCCGACATGCCCTCCGGTCGTGCAGGATCGGGGTGCGGGGTCTTGGGGAGCCCTGCCAGATCCTTCTCGCGTGCCACCACCACGGGAACGTGCGCATCGCGGACGAGCTTCGCGCTGACAGAGCGATGGAACCACGACTTGATGCCGCGGGCGTAGGGAGACGCGCCCACCACGATCATGTCGGCGTTGACGTCCACCGCGAGCTGATGGATCTCGGCTGCGGGGTTACCCACGCGAACGTGAAACGCCATCTCGCAGCGCACAGGCTGGCCTTGCATGAACATCTCGTCGCGCACCGCCTTTTCGAGGTGTACCAGCGACTCGGCTGCCTTATCGGAGAGCGTGTCGATGGTCTTTGCGTTGTGAAGGCCCTCGGGGGTCTCGAGGACGCTGACGAACTGCAGGTCCACCGCTCGCATGACGCGCGCGAACTCCAGTGCTTCCAGGATTGCGAAACGAGCCGGCTCGGAGAAATCCACGCCGACCACCACGCGGTACATGCCCTCTCGTAGCTGGCCCATGGCGCGCTCCTTTCTTACTGCCAGAGTGAAGAACGCACCTCGTAAGTAAACACAGCACACGCCTTCGCGAGTCCCATGGGGCCACTCACGCGAGTACTACCTGGAAGTAGTGAAGGGCTGATTCGCGACGTTTCACGAGCTTTGCGTGGGCTCGTGTACTAGGTTCCCGAAAGCTCGCCGCCCCCCTGCGACGACGCGAGCCGAGGTGGCATGGATGCGCGGAGCCGGGACCTTTTGCGAGCCTGGTTGTGGACGTTGTACGGGCTCGTGCTCGGTATGGTGGTGCTCGGTGGCATCACACGCCTCACGGGATCCGGCTTGTCGATGGTCGAGTGGCGTCCCCTGTTTGGCGCTTTGCCACCGCTCGATGCTGACGAGTGGAACAGGGTGTTCGCGCGCTATCAAGAGTCACCCCAGTATCGCTTGGTCAACGCGTGGATGACGCTCGACGACTTCAAGCGCATCTTCGTTTGGGAGTATCTGCATCGCTTGCTGGGCCGTCTGATCGGGGTCGCGTTCATCGTGCCCGGCGCGTGGCTATGGCTGAAGGGCCACCTCGAAGGTGCACCGAAGCTGCGCCTCCTCAGCGTGCTCGTGCTCGGCGCGCTGCAGGGAGCGCTCGGTTGGTTCATGGTGATGAGCGGGCTTGTCGACGTGCCGGAGGTCAGCCACTTTCGCCTGGCGGCGCACCTCGCCCTCGCGTTCTTCGTCGCGCATCTGATCCTGTGGATCATCCTCGACCTCGGGCCGCCCAACACGCCCGTGAAGGTGCCGCGGCATGCGCGGCTCATCGGTTGGTCGCTCGTCGCGCTCGTCGGCATTCAGATCGTGTGGGGCGCCTTCATGGCTGGCCGTCGCGCTGGCTATCTTTATCGGAGCTTTCCTGACTTCGACGGTGAGCTCGTGCCGAGCTCGTTGCTCTCAGAGCCCTCGTGGCTGCACGCGAGCGTCGCCCATCCGGTGGGCATCCACGTGGCGCACCGGTTCTTGGGTTATCTCGTGTTGCTGGCGATCTTCGCCACGTTCGTATGGCTAGGACGCGCTGCGCCCGCAGCACACTTTCGCGGCGTGCGCGCGCGCTTGCTCGCGGTGGGTGTGCTGCAGTTTGGGCTCGGTGCGCTCACGGTGATGTACGGCGTTCCGATCGCGCTCGCGGTGCTGCATCAGGCCGGTGGCTTTCTGCTGCTCTCGGTCTGTGTCGAGCTGGCCCACGTGATGGGGCGGGCGAACGCCCGCCCACAACCCGCGGGTTACTGAGCCTGCGGCCAGCGCTCGCGATCGGTCTGAGCGGCCGGCGTAGGCGTCAGAGCCGGCTGGCTCGCCGAGCTCGGACACAGGGAGGTCATGTGCAGGGTGCGCGGGTAGCTCGACGCTTGGTGGCCGTCTCGCTCGTACGGGTAGTCGCGTCCAGGCGCATCACCCACCCAAGCGAACGGGAACACGACGCACCCCGAGTTCGGCATGGTGATCCAACGATTGTCTTCGCCCCAGCCTGCGGTCTTGAGGCGGTAGGGCGCGCCACGCAAGCGTCCCTTGCGGTCGAGCTCGGACACGACGTACTCCTGAGCGATGCCTTGAAAGGCGATGCTGGGCGACCAACCGACGAGCATGCGTTGGCTGTTTTCACCACGCGTGTCGAAGTAGGCCATGGCGGCCATGCCGACCCGCTTCGGGCGGCCGAGCGCCGGGTCGGGCGCTGGGAGGTACAACCAGTTCCACTGGTACCGCGACACCTCTTGCTCGCCCACTTGCGTGCCACCTTCAAACAGGGGAACGAGCTCGGTGAGAGCGGTCTGTCGAAGTGCGCTCATCGTGGGCGGAATCTGCAACAGACCGATGGTGTCTGGCCTGGGGGTGGTGCCCGGGTAGCCTGGGCCTGCGGCGAGGGCGAGCCAGCCCTCTGCACCGAGGCTCAGGATCGTGGAGATGCCGCCGGACATCTCCCAGCTGTTTGAGCCTTGATCGAGCTCGAGCAAGTACTCGAGCTCATAGCTACCGACCTGAGGCTTGGTGACGCCCGGCACGGTGTTGAAGGAGATGGAGTTGCAGCGCCCGTTCGCGTACTGACTGCGGTTTGGGCACAGATCGAGCATGCACAGCTTCGACCAGCTGTCCTGGTGCTGGTTGTACGCCATGCGATTTGCGAGCACGTGACCGCCGCCGCACGCCCAACCGTTCCAGTCGGTCAGCCTCACGTACTCGAAGCTCGGCTTTCTGCGCAGGCCAAAGTGGGTGAGACCCTCGTGGCGATTCGTGGCACTTGGGCCGGCAGTTACCTTGAGGTGCACGAAGTACGTGTCTTCTGCTTCGTTCAGCATCAGCTCGTGGTGTCCGTAGTTCCAGCCACCCACGGCATGATTGACGTAGACGGTGCTGTTCGGCTTCTCCGTGACTTGCCCGCCGGTGTACTCGAGCACGTACAGCGCGCTGTCGTTCGAAGAGTAGTTGCCGATGGGATAGCAGGTGCCCTCCCAGCTTCCGTTGCAGCTACTCGCGTTGCGGCGCGTGCCGAGCAGGTTGATCGCGCCTGGCAAGATCGTCGTCGAGCCCGTCTCCCCGCGACACAGCACCGCGATGACGCTGCCGTCGTGGTTGGTGGAGATGCCGTAGGTCGCCTCGCACATCCCCTTGAAGGAGACGTTCTTGACGAAGGTGAACTTACCCGCGGTGTCGACCTTGAACGTCGCGACGTTGCCGTATTGCTTCCATGGGTCGGTTTCGTCTACGGCCATCCACGACACGAGCAGCGTGTCGTTGAATGCTGCTGAGTACATGTGTCGCGGACCATTCTTGCACATGTTGCCGCACAACCCGTTGGTGCGTTGCGTCCAGCGCTTCGTGGGTGCGATGTGCCCTGGAAACTCGAAGCGCTGCGTGATCTGGCGGATGTTCTGCGAGCCATCGCTGACGGTTACGGTTCCTTGGTCGCCATCGCCCTGGCCAGGCTTTCCTCCGCCACCGCCTTGGCTAGGTTCCGGGGGAGAGGTGAAGAGCACGCTCGTCGGCACCTCGGTGAAGGCGCCTCCGGCGGGGCGATAGCGCAAGCTGAGTCGCTCTCCGCCATTGCGCTCGAAGAACTCGATCCGGATGGGGTGGTAGCCCTGGCTCAGCTCGGCCGAGCCCGTGACCGTGCGAAAGCCGTGGAGGCCGTCGTTGTTGACGACGAGCTGGCCGTCGATCTCGAGCTTCGAGCCGTCGTCCGAGCCAAGCTCGAAGTCGTAGCGACCGGCGACGTCGATGCGAATGCTTCCGGTGAGCACCACGCCGAAGTAGTCGGTCCTTGCGTAGCGAGAGACGCTGACGCTGGGCACGATCCCGGTCTCGCTCGGAGATAGCGTGTTGAAGTCGGGGAGGCGAGACAGGCTACCCAGCCGGTAGTGCGCGAAAAGAAGCCCGGGCTCTGCTTTGCCGGGGTCGACGTCGGGCGCACCCCATACCTGAACCTCCGCAAGGGAGAGGACATTTTGGCCGTTCAATTGCACGCGCACGGCGTGTACACCGCGTGCGGCCAGCGCGATCTCCGTGGTGGGGCCTGCCTGTCCGGGGTAGTTCTGACTGGCGATCACGTTTCCCTTGGCATCCAAGTAGTCGACGTGGAAGTTCGAAAGCCGCGAGGAGCAGCAGTCTGTGCGATTCCAGAGCGTGACGCGGTCGACGCGATGAGCCTCGCCCAGATCCACGCGCCACCACGGTGCCGATGTCGGTTGCGTGTGAGTTACCGAGTTGTCGCCGTAGCGGCCGCTCGTGTTGCCGTCGATGGCACGCGCGGGATCGCCCCTGTAGGCAAGCGACGATTGGCTTGCGGTCCCAGTGCGAGCCACGTTCGTTGCACCGTTCTTGTCGGTCAGTACGTCCGCGCCTCCGTCGAGCAGCTCGTCCGTGCCCGGCTCTGTGGCGACGAGGCAGGCAGTGCTCAGTGGAAGCAGAGAACATACGAGCACTTGAAGCGCGCTCCGAAAATGTGGGTTGAAGGCTTTCATCGCGAGGCCTCTCGGTGGCTTGAATCGATGCGGGCAACAGCGGTGCCCGCCATACCCCTGCGCGACCAACCGCGCTCGTGTGGGTTACCCTCGATGTCTCTCCGCCCCGAACCCTTCGCGCGAAGCGCACCATGTGTGCTTCTGACCACGTTGGTGGCTTGCCGGCGACACGTCCTTGGAGCCCCAGGGCCCGCACGGCTTCGCGTGTGCTTACAGCGCCTTGCGTGCGGGTAGGAGCACGTTGGCCAGCAACAGCCCCGTGACGATGGCGCCGGCCACGAGAAACATCTCGAAGCCCTTGGCGGCGCCGCCGAGAACTTCACCGCGCAAGAACGCCTCGAGGGACAAAAAGCCGAAGCTACCTGGCACGAGCAGGATGAGACCCGGCAGCAAGAACACCTGCGCAGGGCGCTGCGTCACCCGCGCGCAGCCATTGGCCCAGAGTGTCACCGACAGCGCGGCCGCGAAGGCCGCGAGCGAGCCGGGCAGATGGCGGGTGGCTTGGCCCGTGACGACCCAGCCGATGGCCGCGGACATGAGGGCGCCGAGCAGATGGCGGCGCGGAACGTGGAACAACACGCAGAAGCACAAGGCTGCGACGACCAGTGCAGCGAGCTGCTGCCAAAGCGGAGGCTCGAGTCGCGCGACCGGCGTGCTCATGCGCGCGCCGCCGACGGCGGTTTCGAGTGCGACGACGCAGGCGATGCCGAACACGATCGACAACGCGACTGCGAAGGCTTCCATCAAACGTCCAGCGCCCGACACGAGATTTCGATTCACGAGCTCCGCGAGGCCCGTCGTCAGCGCCATGCCGGGCACGAGCAGGATCACCGCCGACAACACCACCACTTCGCGAGAAATGCTCGGATGGAGTGTGGTCGCGATCCAGGCGAGGCTCGCGGCGAGCACACCACCCGTGAACTCGGAAAGCAGCGCCGCGCCCTCTCGGGTGCGCAAGACGCGCGAAGCGAGCACGAGAAGGGTGCCGCTCAAGGCTGCGATCAGCACTTCGATCATGCCGCCGCGAAAGAACACCGCGGTCGAAGCGCACGCCCCTGTGTGCGAAAGCCAGAACAACGGTCGCGGGTAGGGCGGAGGTCTCAGCTCCAGGTCTTCGATGGCGAGCCGCGCTTCGGCGAAGCTCAGCTTGCGGTCGATCACATCGTTGAACACCTGATCGACCGCAGCCAGCCGATCGAGGTTGACGCGCCACTCCTTCACGCGCGCCATCCGCACGGCAGGGCTGGTTGAAGCGGGATCTTTCACCGTGAGCCAGAGACCAGTTGGAACTGCAAATACCTCGCATTCGCAAAGCTCGCCCTCGGCGATCAAGCGGATCACGCTCTCGGTGCGGTGCGTGGGATTGCCGTAGGCCGAGAGCGTCGCGCCGACTTCGATCAGGTAGTCGGCGAGCTCATCGAGAGAAAGCCCACCGGAGAGTGAAACACGCGACTCGGCCACCGTCGGAGCATAGCGTGGGACCGCGCGTGGATGCCCGAGCCACACTACTCGTCGCTCGCTTCCGAGGA
Source organism: uncultured Polyangiales bacterium (assembly GCA_964398415.1). Classification (GTDB taxonomy): domain Bacteria; phylum Myxococcota_A; class Polyangia; order Polyangiales; family DASUME01; genus DASUME01. The sequence goes on from CAYNOM010000148.1 coordinate 9,867, forward strand.
TTTGCTGACGAGCGGGTCAAGGACTCTCCGGAAAGCGGAAAGATGGTCTCAGGAAACGGGAGACTGCTACCTCACAAGTGGGTACTTCTCGTGTCACGGCTCACCCGAATTGCCCCTGAAAGCCCGGTTCGGCGCCTGGCCTCCCCCTTGCTCAAACGAGCATCAGGAGGTTACGCAGATGAGTTTCAGGAAGTTGTTGACGACGGGGTGTCTGTTTTCTCTTTCGGCCTGCGTCGGAGACATCGAAGCCTCGAACGCTCCCACCGCGGAGGACGAGGCGCTGCTGGCGCGCGCAGAGGCCGCGCTGTGCAAGCATCCGAACATCGACGTCGACCCCCGAAAGTCGCTCGCGATCACTGATGAACGCATCCTCGCGCGCTTCTCGCTCGAGCGCGTGATGACGCAGCTGGTGAAGCAGTCGAAGGCGCCCGGTCTCACGCCGACCGCCCTCTTTCAGCAGTGGTGGGACACGCAGAATCCAGGTGACCAGGCCCGCACCGACGGCCCGCACTGTGACGACGACCAAGACCCATTGCTCGGCTCCGTGATCAACGACTTTCCCTATGCGTGCCGTCCCGCGCCCGCCGAGGGCAAGCAGGCCGATTGTGACCCGTTCAGCGGCGATCCGGCGTGCACGTACATCCCGGTGGGCCTGTTCAGCCGCTTCGATCTCGCCGACGCAGAAGGCGCGAGCTGCGGCGAGTACCGCATCGTGTTTGCCAAGACGACGGGGCAGACCAACGCCCGCGATCGCAATCTGTTGATCTTCGAAGCGGCGATGCCCAATCCGTATCCGTGGGCCGGGTTGCGCGGCTGCCGGCCGATCGTGGGCTTTTGGTCGGGTTTGTCGCGCATCGACAAGGCCGACAAGCGCGGCAAGGAGCTCGAGCGCTTCTATTTCAAGGGGCTTGGCTACGGGATTCCGCCCGCGGTTCACATCAGCCACTACGGCGACAACACCCTTGGCCTCGGCCAGGTGCGCACCAATCAGTTCGTGCAAGACGGCCTCGAGCAACGTGCGTGGTCGCTGCGCGAGTTCGAGCTCCAGCACGATTGCACGACGAGCTTTCTGCCGCCCGACGGGACGCGTCCCTCGAAGAAGCCCTATCGACCCGAAGAGGTCTGCTCGCTGACGTTCGTGCCGGATACCAACAAGGTCAATCCGTTCGGACCGCTGTTCGCCGATGACCCGATGCATCGGCAGCAGGCTGCCTTTCAGGCGTTCTTTCTGAGTCAGGTGCAAACACTCGCCGCGGAGGAGCTATCGGCCATCGCGATGCAGGTCGAGGACCGCTTCAACTCGGCGCAGAGTGAGGCATCAGGTAGCACCGAGACCGACTACCTCGCGTCGTTCGTGGAGGGTGGAGCCTTCGCCACGTCGATCGATGCAGAGCTGTCACGCCTGCAGATCGCCCTCGAGCCCGCGAACATCGTCGCGCGCGCGCAGACCCAGAGCTGTGCCGGTTGCCACCGGCTCTCGAACAATGAGGACCTGGGTGGAGGGCTCACGTGGCCCGCGTCGGCGGGCTTTACCCACGTCGACGAGCGCAACTTGGAGAAGGTGGGCGGTGAGTCGCGCTTCGTGATCTCGCCGGCTTTGATCACGACCTTCCTGCCCGCGCGTAAGGCAGTCATGGAAGACTTCATGCGCGGCAAGCCGCGTACGCTGCCCAACTA
>CAYNOM010000149.1:0-596 GCA_964398415.1 uncultured Polyangiales bacterium
TGGTGAGCAGCCAGGGCTCGTCCGGACACTGCTCGCGCAACACCTGCTCGGCGTGCGTGCAAAGCTCGACTGCGGGGCTCAGCTCGCTGCGAAGCGCTAGGATCGTGCTCTTCACCCAGCTCACGAACGCGTCGAGCGCTGGTTCGCCAACCTTGTCTGCGAGCTGCCGACTCGTCTCTAACAACGGTGCATAGGCTTCGGGAGAGAGCCGCTGAACCGAATGCATGGCGGCTTCCTGAGCGAGCGCGCGCGCCGCATGGGCGGGGTCACCCGCCTCCAATGCGCGACGCAGATGCGCGGCGCTGAGGTTGGCGCCAGGCAAGACCTCCACCCACGCCACCGGTGCCGAAAGCTGCCATGCCGCCTCGAGCTGCAGCCGCGTCCTCGGATCGACGCCGCCTGCAGGGGCAGGCTTGAGCGCGAGACCGCGCCAGCCCATCCGCGTGCGGTCCCAAGCAATGCGCGCAAGCGCCGCCCTCTCCCCACGCGGCAAGCCCATGCCCAGCTCCGACAGAAGCTCACGCGCGGTCTCCATGCCCTTCTCGACCTGCGCGCTCTGCAACAGGTGCTGCGCGGCCCAGATGCCGAGGCGCACG
>CAYNOM010000149.1:606-11543 GCA_964398415.1 uncultured Polyangiales bacterium
CCTCTGCCTGCCGACCCGCCTCTTGGTACAGGGCGGCAGCATCGGCGCTGCGACCCGCCCGGGCCAGCGCATGGGCGCGCTGCACCGTCAGCCTTCGCCTGCCCTGAGCGTCGGTGTCCGACAGCAACCGCAGCGCCTGCTGGTACAGCTCCGCCGCTCGCCCGAACGCCAGCGCCCCAAGGGCGACGTCGGCCGCGCGCTCGAAGCCCTCTGCCGCGCGCTCACGCTCGCCCGCCTGCTCCCAGTGCAGCGCGGCCTCGGCCGGATCGGCGCCCGTGTGCTGCGACAAAGCCCTCGCGAGCACACGATGCAGCGCCACCCGAGCCCCCTGCCCGAGGCGCCTCACCACCAGCGCGCGCACGCGGTCGTGAAAGCACACGAGCTGCTTCGTCCCTCGCGTGCGCGCCAGCTTGCGCGTCAGCAAGGGCGAGAGCGCCTCATCCAGCGGCCCACCGAGGGCCTGCACGAACACCTTACGGTCGTGGGGCCGGGCCACCAGCGCCAACAGATCGAGCAGCCGGCGCGACTCTTCCCCCACGCTGTCGATACGCGCCGCAAGAGCGGCCTCGAGCGAGATGCTCCCCGTGTCGCGGACGTCATGGCTCGCCGCGTACTGCGCGAGCGCATCGATGAAGAGCGGGTGCCCCTGACTTTCGCTCAAGATCGCGCTCAGCCAACCCGCCGGCGCCGAGCTGCCCAAGAGCTGCGCGGCCAGTGCCCGCGTGCCCTCTGGCGGCAGGCCCTTGAGGGCGACGACGTCAGTTCCTGGATGTCCATGCAACGCATGAACCTCGGTGCGAGCTGGCTCTTGGAGCTCCTCCATCGGACGCACCGTGAAGGCCACGAGCAGAGGCGGCCTGTCCTCGATCAGCGCCTTGAGCAACCGAAAGCTCTCGGCGTCGGCCCACTGCAGGTCGTCGATCACGAGCACGAGGGGACGCTCGACGGCCAGCTTGTGCAACAGATCGCACAGCGCGCGAAACGCCTCGAGGCGGCGCGCATTGGGCTCCGCAGAGGCTCCCGCGCGAGACGCCCGTGCAATCGCAGGCACGTCGCCGGCGACGGGAAAGAGCTGCGCGATCAGCGCGGCTCGAGTCGGCATCAAGGCCTCGCAGCGCTCCCGCGGCATACGCTTCAGCACGCGCGTCAGCTCGTCCACACAACCGTCGAACGCCTTGTACGGCACCTGCTCGTTTTCGTAGCAGCGGCCACGCAACACCAACGCGTCCGAATAGCGCGCCGGCAGGCGCCGCACGAACGCCTGCACCAGCGTGCTCTTGCCGATGCCGCTCTCGCCCTCCACGAGCACCATGCGCAGCTCGCCGTTCTGCGTGCGCCCGAAGGCGTCGTTCAACAGGTGCAGCTCCGTCTCGCGTCCCTGGAGTGCCACCCCCAGTGTGGGCTGCAGAGTCGTCGTGATCTCGAGGCTCTCCACCCCATCCACGCGCATCCAAGTGTTGTCTTCTCGATACAGCGCCTGGGCCACCTCCTGGCCGCCTGCCCGTCGCGCGGGGTCGGGCTCGAGCAGCTGCATGCACAGCATCTCGAGGTCTGCAGGGATCGTCGCCGAATGCGCCAACACGCTCGAAGGCGGCGGAGGCAGCTTGCCCTGCTTCGCCATCATCACGCCGATCGCGCTCTCGGCCTCGAACGGCAGCCGCCCAGCGAGCGCCTCGTACAAGCACACCCCGAGCGCATACCAATCGGCCGCACTACCGAGCTTGAGGCTCGCAGCTTGCTCCGGAGCCATGTACGCAGCCGTCCCCAGCGCTCCCGCATGCGTGCTCTGCGCGTCGCTGTCGAGGCCCGTGACCAGCCCAAAGTCGAGCAACACCGCTTTGCCCTCCGGGGTCACACGGATGTTCGCGGGCTTGAGGTCTCGGTGCACGAGGCCGGCTGCGTGCAGCGCAGAAAGCCCCTGCGCCAGGTCGTCGAGCGCCCCACGCAGGCGTCCTTCGTGAAACACGCCACCGTTGCTGTTCGCCACGCCCCGGGGACCCGGGCGCACCCACTCGAGAAACCCGTGCCCGCGCACCAGCTGCATGGCGATGATCCAGTGGCCCTCGTGCTCGAACAGCTCGAGCATCTGCACGAGGTTCGGATGCCTCAGGTCGCACAGCGCCCGAAACTCTTGCTTGAACCGCGAAAGCGACGCCGGGCGCGCTTGGGTCAGCACCTTCAGCGCAACCTCGCGACGGTGTTCGGGGTCTTCGCCTCGAAACACCGTGCCAAATCCGCCTTGCCCCAGGGATTCGAGTACGCGGAAGCGCCCGAGCTGCTCCTGCCGACGTGGAATATGCGGTAGCAAACCGTCCCCTCCCAGAATGGCTAGAGTAGGTCGAAGACGAGTGCGCTGTCGCGGTGGGCGCCGGGTGCTCTCAGCCCGACGGGTGAGAGCGCGCGCCACATTGCCCGCGAGCGCGACACAACCCAACCCGGGCTGGCTTACAGAAACGGTAAGGCCGTGAGGCGTGCGGCGACGAGGTCGCAGCTCTGCACACGCTTCGCTGGATCCTTTTGCAGCATCTCGGCCACGAGCCACTCGAGCTCTGTAGGCAGCTCGGGCCGGACTGCCGTGAGGGGTGTGGGCCACTCGCTCAAGTGCTTGGTCAAGATCGCGAGCAGCGAGTCGGCCTCGAACGGCAACCTACCCGTGAAGAGCTCGTAGGCCATGACACCGAGCGCATAGATGTCTGCGCGATGGTCGACCTGCTTGAAGTCTTGGATTTGCTCAGGCGCGATGTAGTGCGGCGTGCCGAAGGTGGTGCCTGTCCGCGTGATCGACACCATGTTGTGCTGTGCCTTGGCGATACCGAAGTCGGAGATCTTGAGCAGACCGTCCTTGGAGACCAGCATGTTTTCGGGTTTGACGTCACGGTGCACGATGCCGCGCTGGTGGGCGAACGCGAGTGCGCGTGCGGCCTGGACCAAGAGATCCCGGGCCTGGGCGAGCGGTAGGGGCTCGCGCTCGATGAGCTCGCTCAGCGGCACGCCATCGACCAGCTCCATCGAGATCGCGAACAAGCCATCCTCCATGACCAGATCGAACACCCGCACGATGCTCTCATGGGTGAGCTTGCGCGCCAGCTGGATCTCTCTGCGCATGCGAGCCGCGGTGTCGCCGTCAGTAGGCCCGCACATCACCTTGAGCGCCACGTCTTCTTCGAGCACGGCGTCGTGCGCCACGTATACCGTCGCAGTGCCCCCCCTGCCCAGCGCACGGTCGAGGCGGAAGCGTCCGGCAAACACGTCACCGAGCCGCGGCTCTGACGCTGGACCTCCAAGTAACCCACCGGGCGCTTCGCGACTCGGCGCGGGGTCAGCCCGATGTCCCAAGGGCGACTCTGGCCCCGCGAACACCGGATCACCCGACACCATCGCGCGATACTGCGCGATCCTGGCGTGCAGCTCGAAGCCCACGGTGTCGTTGAGATCGAGCGTGCCGACGGACCGTACGATCTCGTCGAGCCGAGGATCGGCGCGGCGCAGCGCGAGCGCCGCCTGAAAGGCAACTTGAACGCTGCGATGGTAGAGCCCGTGACGACGCGGGACCTCGAGCGCAACTTCGAGCGACCGCTCGTGGGCCCCACCCTCGAAGAAGCACTCGGCCGCTTCGGCGTTTCGACCCACGCGCTCGAAGAGCTCGGCGGCCTCCAGGGGACGCCCGAGCTGGTGTGCGATCAGCGCAGCGTCGAACCAGCGCTCGCTCGCCACGAGCGTTGACAGCGCGCGCTCCGCGTCCCGACGCTCACGCTCGGCAGCCGCATCGTCCCCCATGGCTTCGACTCTAACAGAGTCTCAGCGCGCCGGGTGCCTCATGCATGCCGCGGTTGAGCCACGAAGCACCCGACTGTGTCTGCCCACGTCTGAGCCAATGTGGTCGCCGGCAGGTCATGCCTCACCCTCAGCCGTGGCACTTCTTGTACTTCTTGCCAGACCCACAGGGGCACGGATCGTTTCGGCCCACCTTGGTCTCCGATCGCCGCACCGGAGGCTTTGGGATGTTTTCCCCCGACACGAAGAACCAGCGGCCGTCGATGCGCTCGAATAGCGATCGCTCGTGATGGACATGTTCCCGGCCACCCTCCGTGAAGCGGGCGATGAACTCGACGTGTCCGACATCGTCGCTGGGCCCGCCCCGCTCGGTCCCGAGAATCTCGAGACTCTCGAACGTCGCGCGTTTCGCCCAGGATTCGATAGTTTGACGCTCCGCACTCCCCCGCGTCTTCGGATCGTGCGTGTCGAGGATGTAGTCGATGTCCTGCTCGCGGTACGCGATGAAGCGCGATGCCATCAGCTCCACGGCCGTTTCGGGCACCTTCTCGCGCTTCAGGAAGGGACGGCAGTGCTGGGCAAGCAGCGCGAGGTCGTGAACAGGGAGCTCCATGGGTCGATCCTTCACGGCCAGCCACAAGCCGACCCCGTGGCGCTCCCGGCAGGATTCGAACCTGCGACCTTTCGCTTAGGAAGCGACTGCTCTATCCAGCTGAGCTACGGAAGCGGGGAGCTTTCGTCGCCGGGGCGACGCGCATCACCGGGCGCCGATATAACATCTCGCGCGGCGTGCTGCATCCTCGAGGCGACTTTGCGTCAGGCGAAGCGCAGCAGGGCCGAGATGGGCGCTCCGAGCTTCGCGCGGCCACCGAGGAACGCTAGCTCGATCAGAAAGCTCGTGCCCACGACCTCGGCGCCCTGACGCCGCGCGAGCGCCACCGCCGCCGCCGCCGTGCCACCCGTGGCGATCACGTCGTCCACGATGAGCACGCGATCGCCGGCGCGGAGCGCGTCCTTGTGGATCTCGAGGCAGTCGCTGCCGTACTCGAGGGCGTACTCGATGCGGTCAGTCGCCCGTGGCAGCTTGCCCGGCTTGCGCACCGGCACGAAGGAGGCCCCGAGGCGCAGGGCCAGTGGAGCCGCGAACATGAAGCCGCGCGACTCGATGCCAAGCACGGCGTCGATGTGGTGACCGTGAACGGCCTCGGCCATGATCGCTATCGTGTCGTGAAAGGCCGCGTGCTCCGCGAGGATCGGCGTGATGTCCTTGAAGACGATGCCCGGCTTCGGAAAGTCGGGCACGTCACGGATGAGGCTCTCGAGCCGGGAAATTCGGGGGTCGATCATGCGGGCTCCGTGTCGCTCGGACCGACGCAAAATGCGGCGATCCCGAAATGCTCGGGTGCGGTGAGCTCGAGCGAAAGCGGCGTGACCGACACGTAGCCCTCGTCGACGGCGGTGGTGTCGGCCCCCTCCTCGCCGTTGTGTGCAGTCACCGGGCCCCCGATCCAGTAGTACGAACGACCGCGCGGGTCGGTGCGCCCCTCGACGACGTCCTGGTAGTCGCGTCGACCCAGGCGTGTGGCCTTCACGCCCTTGGGCTTCTCGAGCGGGAAGTTCACATTCAAGAGCGGCGCAGGGCCCGCAGGCGGCATCGCGGCGATGAAGCGCTGCAGGAGCGGCGTGCACACGCCGGCCGCGTGCACCATATCGGCGCCTCGCTCCGCGGAGATCGCCACCGCACGAATGCCCCGCAGGGCCCCCTCGCGCGCGGCGGCGACCGTGCCTGAATAGACGACGTCCATCCCGAGATTGAAGCCGTGGTTGATGCCACTCACGACGAGGTCGGGGCGCCGGGGCATGAGCCCACCCAAGTTGAGCGCCACGTACACGCAGTCGGCTGGGGTGCCGTCGACCGCGTGGATCTCGCCGCCCAGATGCCGGTGGCGCAGGGGGCCCGAGAGGGTGATGCGATGACTCGAGGCGCTCTGCTCCGACTCGGGCGCCACGACGAAGACGTCTGCCCACAGGCTGAGCGCATCGCGTAGGGCGCGCAGGCCCTCCGCGTACACTCCGTCATCGTTGGAGAGCAGGATCAAAGGTCGGTTGTGCATGCAGCCCGGCCTCTCTCAGTCCCGCGCGGATCCGCGGGCCATGAAAAACGAAACCCGCAGGCCTGGGGGGCCTGCGGGCTCATCAGATTGGTCGGGGCGACTGGATTCGAACCAGCGACCCCCAGACCCCCAGTCTGGTGCGCTAACCAGGCTGCGCTACGCCCCGAAACCACTCGACGACCCAGGGGCCGAAGAGGCCCGGAAGATACTCGAAACCGTGCTGCTCGCAACCGTCTCGGGCACAAGAAGTGCGCGAAACCCATCGCGTGCCGGCCCTACGCAGCCCGCCCGCCTCAGGATCGCTGGCGGCGCTGGAGCAGTACCGTCTTGGGCACGACGGCCGTCACGGTCGCGGTGCCCTCGAGGTCGCTCGGCACCACCGTCTCCGTCTGCCCATCCAAGCTATCGAGTAACCTCTGAAGCTCAGCCCTGAGCTGCAGCAGCTCGGCACGCAGGGACACCTCGCGCACGGCTTGCACGTCGAGGGCCGCGCCTTCGCTTCGCTCACCACGCAGCTCGCGTATGCGTCTCTTCGCGCCGGGGATCGTGTAACCCTCTTCGTAGAGCAAACGCCGGATCAGCGCGGCGAGCTCCACGTCGGCGCGCCGATACATGCGATGGGCGCCGCGCGTCTTCATCGGCCTCAGGCCACCGAACTCGCTCTCCCAGTAACGGAGAACGTGGGCCTTCACGCCCACCAAGTCCGCGACCTCACCGATCTTGAAGAACTGCTTGTCGGGGATGGCGGTCTGCGACCGCGAGACGGTGCTCATGGGTAGCTTGGGTCTCAGCCATCACCCTGCGCGCTGCGCAGTGGCGGTTGAGCGTGCGCCTCGGCCTTGTGGGGGTTGAGCACGCCCTTGAGTACCTGACTCGGCTTGAAGGTCAACACGCGACGCGCGCTGATGGGGATCGGCGCACCCGTCTGTGGATTGCGGCCGATGCGCTCTTTCTTCTCGCGCACGACGAAGTTGCCAAAGCCCGAGATCTTGATCTTCTTCCCGTCGGCCAAGACCTCTTTCATCGTGTCGAACACCGCCTCGACGATCTCTGCCGACTCTTTCTTGGAAAAGCCGCCGACCTTCTCGTACACGGCGTCGATGATCTCAGCCTTGGTCATGCAGGCCTCCTGAAACGCACCGGAATAGCTCAGCTATTGTGACCACGTTCGCGCGCGACGTACAACCGCAAATAGCCGGTATCGCAGGAAAACGTGGCGCCAGGACGGCCGCAATTGGGAGCCTTTCGCGTGGTCCCGCTCACATCCGGGTCCCCCGAGACGGGCCTCAGGTGCCCCGTTACCGCCTCAGGCGCCCCGGACTGCGGCCGCGAAGCGCTTCTTGGCCTCGGCCTCGACCCGGGCGTGAGCCTCGTCGACGCGCTTGTCGGTGAGGGTCGCCTGGGGATCGCGGTACACGACGCGAAATGCCAGGCTTTTTCGTCCCTCAGCCACCTGTTTGCCCGTGTAGAGATCGAAGAGCTGCACCGACTCGACCAGATCGCCGCCCGCCTCGCTGAGCGCGCGCTGTACCTCCCCCGCAGAGATCTGCGCCTCGACCTCGATCGACAGATCGCGAGCCGACGCAGGGAACCGCGGAAGCGCGCGCACCTGGGGCGGGCGGTCTCCGAGGCTCACGCGCAAGAGCGCCTCCACGTCGAGGTCGGCGTAGACGACGGGACCGAGCAGCTCGAGCTGTTCGACCGCGTCTGGATGCAGCTCGCCGAGCACGCCCACCGCGAAACCGCCCACCACCACGCGGGCAGAGCGGCGCGGGTGCAAGAATGGACACTCGGCCGACAGGCCCGAGTCGGTGACTGTCTCGACCGACAGGCGGGTCAACGGACGCACGATCGACTCGAGCGCTCCCTTGCCATCGAAGAAGTCGAGGCTTTCACCCTCGCCGATCCACTCGGCGCGCGCGCCCCATAGGATCACCCCGAGGCGGTAGGTCTGCTTTGGCAGCGCTTCTGAGGTCGGTTCGAACACCCGTGCGAGCTCGAACAGCGACACGCACGGCACCTTTTGCCGCTGGGCGCGGAGCAGGTTTGCGCACAGCCCAGGCAGAAGGCTCGTGCGCATGACCGCGCGTTCTTCGGAGAGCGGATTGAGCAGGCGAACGGCCGCGGTGGGCACGCGTGCATGCTCGAGCTGCCTCGACGACACGAACGCGTAGTTGACCGCCTCGGTGAGCCCGATGGCCGCGGATCGCTCCTTGAGCCGGCGCACGAAGCGCGTGAGCGAGGCGGTGCCATCGACCGACGCACGCGCGCTCGGCGTCTCGGTGGGGATGTTGTCGTAGCCCCACACGCGCGCCACCTCTTCGATCAGGTCTTCTTCGATCGTCAGATCGGGTCGAAAGGTTGGCGCACGCACGCGCAGGTGCCCCGGCTCCCGCTCCTCGACCTCACAGCCGAGCGACTCGAGCACCAACCGGGCCTTGCCCTCGGGCAGCGCTACGCCGAGCAACCGCTCGGCCCGTGACAGACGCAGCACGATCTCGCGGGGCTCTACAGGCGCCGGATACACCTCGAAACCGTGCTGACAGGGCGTGCCCTCAGCGAGCTCGGCGATCAGCGACACCACCCGCCCGAGCACCGCGGGCACGGCGCGCGGATCCATGCCGCGCTCGAAGCGATGGCTCGAGTCGGTGTGCAGGCCGAGGCGCCGCGCGCTCCTACGAATGCCGCGCGGCTCGAAGTACGCACACTCGACGAGCACGCGCTGCGTCTCGGACTGCACCCCGCTGTGCTCGCCGCCCATGACGCCGGCAACCGCCACGGGGCCTTCGCCGTCGCAGATCAAGAGATCGTCGTCGCTCAGCTCGCGCACCACGCCATCGAGGGTGGTGATCGTCTCGCGAGGCCGCGCCACGCGCACCTCGATGCACTCTTGGCGAAGCAAGCCCAGATCGAACGCGTGCGTCGGGTAGCCGTACTCGAGCAGCACCAGGTTCGTGATGTCGACGACGTTGTTGATCGCGCGCAGGCCGAGCACGTGCAGGCGGTAGCGCAGCCAGAAGGGCGATTCGTGCACCTTCACGCCCTCGACCACGCAGGTGGCGTAGCGCGGACAGCGCGCTGGATCCTTTACAGATACGGGGACGGTCACGCCCTGCCGATCGCTCGGCGTACCCGAGAAGAGCGCGAGCGCGCGGGCACCCTGCGGCGCATCGTGCGCCCGCGACACTGCCTTCGGCTCGGTCTGTGGAGGCAAGCGCAAGGGCGCACCGAAGAGCGCCGAAAGCTCGCGCGCGAGCCCCACATGGCCGAGGCAGTCGGGTCGGTTCGGCGTGAGCCCGATCTCGAACACCGTGTCGACGAGATCGAGCGCGTCGGAAACCGGCGTTCCGGGCGACGCCGCGAGCTCGTCGCCCACGACGAAGATCCCGTCGCTCTCCGAGCCGATGTCGAGCTCGACCTCGGAGCAGATCATCCCCGTCGACATCACGCCACCGAGGTTGCGTTCGGCGATCTCGAAGCCGCCCGGCAGCTTGGCGCCGAGGGTCGCAAACAGCACGCGCTTGCCGGGCCCGGGCACGTTGGACGCACCGCACACGACCTCGACCTCGCGCGCGCCGTCGAACAGCGTGACGAGATTGAGCTTGTCGCGATTGGGGTGGGGACGCTTGCTGCGCACCTCGGCGATCACCACGCCGGGCAGGTGCCCGAACTGCTTGACCCCCTCGACCTCGAGCCCTGCCCCCGTCAGACGCTCTTGTACCTCGTCCGGCGAAGCATCGAACCCACACAGCTCTTTGAGCCACTTGTACGAAGCCAGCATGTCGTGTCGTCCCTCAGAACTGCGACAGAAGCCGCACGTCGTTTTCGTAGAGCTGCTTGATGTTGTCGATGCCGTAGCGGAGCATCGCCATGCGATCGACACCCATGCCGAACGCGAACCCGCTGTAGCGCTCGGCGTCGTAGCCGACGTTCTCGAGCACCACCGGGTGAATCATCCCGCAGCCCAAGACCTCCATCCAACGCCCGTTGCGATAGATGTCGACCTCTCCCCCGGGCTCGACGAAGGGGAAATAGCTGGGGCGAAAGCGAACGGGCACGTCTGGGCCGAAGAGCGCGTGGATGAACCGCGTGAGCGTGCCCTTGAGGTGGGCGAAGGTCACGCCTTCATCGACGATGAAACCTTCGATCTGGAAGAACATGGGCGAGTGGGTGGCGTCGTCGTCGCGCCTGAACACCGCGCCGGGCCCGACCACGGCGAGCGGTGGCTTTCTGCGCAGCATCTCGCGGATCTGAATCGTGGACGTGTGAGTGCGCAAGAGCGCCCTGCCCTGCGCGGCCCCGTCATGCGCGACGTAGAAGCTGTCTTGCATGTCGGTCGCCGGGTGATCCGGCGGAAACCCGAGCATGTCGAAGTTGTGCTCGTGCAGATCGATCTCGGGCCCGTCGGCCACGTCGAAGCCCATGGACGTGAAGACGTCGAGCAGCTCGTAGGTGATCTGCGTGATGGGATGAAGGCGCCCCACCCGCACGTGTCGACCAGGCAGGCTCGCGTCGATCATCGGCCCGCTGAGCTCGGCCTCGCGCGCCGCACGCGCAAGCTCGAGCAGGCGCTGGTCGAAGGCCTCCTCGATCTCGCGCTTCAAGGCGTTCGACTTCTGACCGAGCTCCTTGCGCAGATTGCCTGGCACGTCGCGCATGCGCTTCATGAGCTGGGTCAGGTCACCCGAGGGGCCGAGGAAGCGGGCATTGACTTCGCGCAAAGCGTGCTCGTCGCGCGCCCCCGCGAGCTCGGACGGGAAGCTAGCCCGCATGCTGGAGAGGCCGGCTTCGAATTCGGAAACGATGTCGGTCATGACGTCATCCTGGAACGAACCGCGATCGGTGCGTGACAATGCGAAAAGCCCCGGACTTGACCGCAGTGACGGTCAGCCGGGGCGTTCGGTCGTGTGAAGATGTTAGCGGCGGCCGCTCAGCCCTGGCTGGCTTCGACGACGGCCTTAAAGCCTGCCGGCTCGCTCAGCGCCAGGTCCGCAAGGACGCGGCGATCGAGCTCGATGCCCTGTCCCTTGATGCGCCCCATCAGCTTGC
>CAYNOM010000150.1:0-11483 GCA_964398415.1 uncultured Polyangiales bacterium
CGTAGCCATCACGAAGAACGGCGAACTGAGCGGATAAGTCTTCCCCTCGATCGACACCTGCCCTTCGCTCATGGCTTCCAGCAGCGCGCTCTGCGTGCGAGGTGTGGTGCGGTTGATCTCGTCGGCGAGCAGCACGTGGGTGAACACGGGGCCGGGACGAAACTTGAAGCTGCCCGTGCCCGGCTCGAGCACGTTGCCGCCGAGCACGTCGCTCGGCATCAGATCGGAAGTGAATTGGAGCCGCGTGAAATCGACCCCCATGGACTTGGCCATGGCGCGCGCGAGCGTCGTCTTGCCGACGCCAGGCACGTCCTCGACCAACAAATGCCCACGGGCCAAGAGGCAAGCCACCGCGAGCGCCACGGTCTCGCGCTTGCCCTGCAGCACGGAGCTGACGTTGTCGACCAACCCCTCCGCCACACGCATGGCCCGCTGCGCTTTCACGTCCGAGACCTGCGAGTTTACCGCCACCTCTCGAAGAGCCATCGTCACGAGGGTAACATGTGATTCCGTCGCTTCTGCCGAGGAGTTCGCAAAGATCGCGCGGACCCGAGCGCCCCTTTTGTGTGCAGCGTGATCGGCACGGAACGAAGGTGCGAACACGACACACCTCGTCGTGCACGCCCTTGACCCATCCCGGGGAAGCGCTTACCAACCCTGGGCCGTGAACGAAGCGCGAGAGCCATCGACCCGAGAACGCATCGTGGAGGGAGCGCGCCGCGCCTTTGAGCGCCTCGGCTATCAAGCCACCCGCGTCGAAGACATCCTGCAAGAGGCCGGGGTCTCGCGCCCCACCTTCTATCGCGTGTTCCACAACAAGGAGGAGGTCTACGCCGAGATCTCGGACGGCAGCGTCCCGCACACGCGCTCGGCTCGAGAGCGCGTCCTCGAGGGTGCGCGCGAGGCGTTTGGCCGTCTCGGCTACGAGCTCACGCGCGTCGAGGACATCCTCGAGGCCTCGGGGGTCTCGCGCCCCACCTTCTACCGAATCTTCGCGAGCAAACACGACGCCTACGAGCAGCTCGATCGCATCGCCGTCGCCTACCTGCGACACGCCATCGAGCATTTTGCGCTCGAAGGCGAGAGCGCGCGAGACCTGCTCGAGCTGACGCTCGCCTCGTACATCGAGTGGCGCGTGGGCCTGAAGCTCCCCTTCGACGGCGTGCGCGAGACCCGCGTGCCACCCGGTCTTCATCACGCGCGAGCCGAGCTGCTCATGAGCCCACGCGAGGGCTCGTCGCTCGATCCGCTGTGGGTCTCGAGCCTGCTCTGCGCCCTCGATGCCTTGGCCTCGAGCTTCGTCCCAGGGCAGGAGCGCGATCCAGAGGTGCTTGGCGCGCGACGCGAGCTAGCGACCGACCTCGTCGTGCGCTTGGTCGGCTCGCGCTGAGCTGGCGGCAGATACGAGCAAGGCGCGAATGCGCTCCAGCACCTCGGGCGAGCGCGCCTTGTCGGGCGCAAAGAGCAGGAGCGAGAAGTTGTCGGCGAGGATCTCCTCGGGCCCCGCGAGATAGCCCGTGTTGAAGCCGATCTGTGCAGACAAGCCCTCGAGCGCGTCGGGCGCGACGAGCGTGGTCGCGACGCCCTCGGCATCGAGCAACACCCAGGCGTCCTCGATCTGCTCGAGAAACGAGCCCTCGACGTTTGCGGACGTGCGCGCCAGCGTGAGCGGTAAGGCGTGTTTCTCCGCCCCCTCGTGGCGCACGACGATCGCGTGCCTCGCTCGCGGAACCTCGGGCCCCGTGACGCGCCGCGCCTCGAGCTCGGGACTCAGCCGAATGCCCTCCCGCGGGACGAACCCGATCGACGCGTACAGGGCTTCGCGCAGCTGGGGGTGCGCTGCGCAGATCACGTGCATGAGCTCGTGGGCGAGGAGCTGCTTTGGAAACGTCTCGAGCGCCCGTGCGTTGAGGTAGATCACGGAGGCGCGCGTGTAGCTGAGGTCGAACTCGCGCGTGCCCTCCTCGTCGCCCGTGGTCAGCACGATCTCGACCTCGCGCGGCACGAGCGCAAGCACTCCGCGCGCCTCGGCGAGCTCGGCGACTCGGGCCGCAGCCTTCTCGAGCCGCGCGACCTGCGCAGGGGAAAAGCTTCGCACCTGGGCGCGCAGAAACGCGAGCAGCGCCTCATCCGACACGGCCTCCGTCGTGCCGAGCCTCAGCTTGCGATCCTGGTCGGACAGCTCGGCCAAGAACGCATCGCGCGCGGTGATGCGCTCTGCCCCAAGCGTCTCGGGTAAGAGCAGAAGCGTGTGCTCACGGCCGAGCGGCACGCGCACGGGCCCTGCCTCGACAGGCAAGGCCGGGTTCGGGCCCTGAACGTCTTGGGCCGGTCGCGAAGGCTCGACGTGGGGTGCGGGCCCTGCACACGCAGAGAGCGCGACCCATGCGAAGCAAGCGATGCGCAGGTGCATCGTGCGAGTATCTCACGTGTCAGGGCCGAAGATGCAGCGCGCGGGGGCGGGTGAGCGCATCGAAGCCGAGCACGCTCAGGCTGTGACCGCGACCTGACGACCCCACCCCGCTCCAGGGCAGCCTCGGATCGACGAAGTCGCAGCGGTTCATGAACACCGTGCCCGTCTCGAGTCGCTCGCCGAAGTACGCCGCGCGCGCCACGTCATGGGTCCATATGCTCGCTGTGAGCCCGTACTCCGAGTCGTTCATGCGCTCGAGTGCCTGGGCATCGTCATCGACCTTCTGCAGCGCCAGAATCGGCCCAAACTGCTCCTCGCGCATCACGCGCGCCGCCTGCGGCACGTCGATCAACATGGTGGGCTCGAAGAAGCGGCCCGTACCGCCCGGGCTCGTGGCCTTACCGCCGAGCAGCTTGCGCGCGCCGGCCCGCTCGGCCTCGCTGCACAACGCCTCGAGCTCGCCCACGTGGTAGGGCTGGGCGATGGGCCCCATCGTGGTCGCCGAGTCGTGGGGGTCGCCGAGCACGTAGGCGCGCACGAGCTTCAGCGCCTCCTCCACGAAGCCGTCGTAGTGCTTCTTGTGCACGTACACACGCTCCACGGCGCAGCAGCTCTGGCCTGCGTTGTACATGGCCCCATCGACCAAGCTCTCGACGCTGCGCATGAGATCGGCGTCCTCGGCCACGTAGGCGGGATCGGAGCCACCCAGCTCGTAGCCGATGTGCATGAAGCGACCCGCCGCAGCCTGGCTGATGCGGCGTCCGCCGTGCACCGAGCCCGTGAACACTGCGTGATCCACGCGCGCGTCGCCCAGCATGCGCTCGGTCAGCTCGTGACTGCAGTCGAGCTTCTGCACGAGATTCGGATCGGCCCCGGCCGCGCGGAAAGCCTCGGCGAAGTGCGCACCACACAGGGGGCTTCTGCCCGAGTGCTTCACGATCACCGCATTGCCCGCGAGCACGGCGGGCATCACCACATTCACCGCCGTGAGCAGAGGGTAGTTCCAGGCGGGGATGTCGAGCACCACCCCGAGTGGCTTTTTGAGGATGCGACGCGTGATGCCGTCGTCGCCCCCGGCATCGATGGGCGAAAGCCCCTGCTCGGCCAGCTCGCTCATGCTGCGCGCGCGGGTGGCCATGGTGCGCACCTCGCCCAGGGCCTGCGCCACGGGCTTGCCCATCATGCAGCTGATGTCGCGGGCGATGCGCTCGGCGTGGGCCTCCATGTGCTGCACCGCCGCCTCGACGAGCTGTTTACGTTCGTCGAGCGAGAGCGCAGCCGCCGCGCGCGCTCCCTTTCGCGCGGCGTCGAGCACTCGGTCGATCTCGTGGCCATCGGCGAGGGAAACCTCGCAGGCCGTGTCGAGGGTGTAGGGATTGTCGACGCGCAGGATCTCCATGCCGCGCATGGTACCTCGCTCGCGCGCGCTAAAGAAGGCGCCGAATCCAGGTCTCCTTGCGCGGGGTGTAGGGCGCGTAGAGCAGGCTCGGCTCGAGCCCCACCGGCTTGCGCAACACCGACTTTCGATGGCTGAAGGTCTCGAAGGAGGCCTTGCCGTGGTAGGCGCCCATGCCGCTCTCGCCCACGCCGCCGAAGGGCAATGCGGGCACGCCGAGGTGCAGAAAGCCGTGGTTGACCACCATGCCGCCCGAGCTCGTGCGCGACACCACCGCTTCGAAGGTTTGCGCGCTCGAGGAGTAGAGGTAGAGCGCGAGGGGCTTCGGGCGCGCGGTGATGAAGCGAATCGCCGCATCCACACTGTCCACCGCGAGCACGGGCAGGATGGGACCAAAGATCTCTTCCTGCATGATCGCCGCGTCGGGCGACACGTTCTTGACGATCGTGGGCGCGATGTAGCACTCAGACTCGTCGGCATCCCCGCCGACCACGATCTCGCCGGCGCCCCGCAACAGGCCCATCAGCCGTCGGTGGTGACGCTCGTTGATGATGCGCGCGAAGTCTTTGCTGGCCTTGGGGTCGCCAGCGTAGAAGCCGTCGATCACGCGCGCGAACGCTTCGAGCAGCTTGTCGTGGATGGCACGATGCGCGAGCACGTAGTCGGGCGCCACGCAGGTCTGGCCGCAGTTGTAGAGCTTCGACCACAGGATGCGACGCGCCGCGTCGTCGAGGTCTGCATGCTCGTCGACGATGCACGGGCTCTTGCCGCCGAGCTCGAGGGTGACGGGCGTGAGGTGCTTGGCGGCCGCGCTCATGATGATGCGACCGACCGTGCCGTTGCCCGTGTAGAAGATGTGGTCGAACTTCTGCGCCAGCACCTCGGTGGTCTCGGGGATACCGCCCTCGAGCACCTTGAAGCACGCCGGGTCGAGGTACTGTGGCAAGAGACGCGCGATCAGCGCGCTCGTCGCAGGCGCCACCTCGGAGGGCTTGATCAACGCCGTGTTGCCGGCAGCGATGGCCCCCACCAGGGGATTGACCGCCAGCGAGAAGGGGTAGTTCCAGGGCGCGATGATCAGCACCACGCCGAGCGGCTCGCGGTAGATGCGGCTCTTGCCGGGCATGGCGACGAGCGACGTGGTGGCGCGCTCGGGTTTCATCCACTTCTTGAGGTGCTTGCGGACGTGGCGAATGCCCTGGGCCGCATCGGCCACCTCGGCACCCCAGGCTTCGACCGCGGGCTTACGCAGATCCTCGTGCAGCGCCCGGCAGATCGCGTCGGCCTCGACGTCGAGCATGCGCAGCAGCCCATCGAGTTGCTTGATCCGGTACGCGTAGGGACGCGTGCGACCGCTGTCGAAAGCGGCGCGCAGGGCCTGCACCGTGTCGGCGATGTGGCTCAGGTCCATCTCTTCGGGCGCCTCGCTCGGCACGTTGCTCGGACTTGCGGAGATCTGCATCACACCCTCCCGCCTGCGCGGCGATTTGGTCGGTCTACCACGCGTGGAGCGCTGGTTACACAGGTCATTTGCGGCGAAACACCGTCCAGTGTGCGCCGCGAAACACTGTCTCGAAGGTCTCCGCCTGGTGCGCGATCTGGCCTGGGCCACCCCTCACCAAGACGTAGCGGTAGAAGCCGAGGTCGCGCGCAGGATCGACGCGCTCGGGCGTCCACTCCCAGCGCGGCGGCACGGGCGGCGGGCGCGCCTCCTCCCGAAAGCGAAAGGGCGATTGGGGAAAATCCGCGAAGGTGAACATCACCGCGCCCCCCTTCTCGGCCTGCACCAGCGCCACGTAATGCAGAAATGGGCTGAACTTCACCTGGCGCGAGCCGCGGTCGAAGATCAGGCCCGCCACCCGCTCGCCCTCCGGGATCGCGGCGATGGCTGCGTCGATCTCGCCCACCTCGTCGCGCTCGAAGGCGGAAAACGCGCGCCCCACCTCGGCGAAGGACACAAAGCCCGTCACCGCCACGGCGCACAGCAGCGCAGCACCGCGGAGCCCCTGTTGGCGCGGCAAGAGCAAGAGCGAAAGGAGCAACGCGATCAGCGGAAAGCGCGCCGAGATGGGCCAGATCCAGTCGTAGCCCGTGGGCGTGACGAAGTAGGCGAGCACCGCGAGCGGACACAGCAGCGAAAGCCGCATGGCCAAGGACGCAGCGAGCGCGGGGCTCTGCTCGAACGCAGCCGCAGGCCCGCGAGGAGCACGCGCGCCACCCGAGCCGCCGAGAGCTAGGGCAAGCAGCGCGAGCACGAACCACGCCACGAGCAAGGTCTCATCGCGCGTGCCGTGCAGCACGTCGGTGAGCCAGTTCGGTGCATCGCGCAGGGCTTGGGTGACACTCGCGAATTGGGGACGCTTCTCGGCTTCGGCGGCACCGGCTGCGGCGAGCGTGGCGCCTCCCGCTGGCGTGGTCGACAGCCACACGAGCGTGCTGAGCGCGGCCGGCACGAAGGGCAAAGCACGCCGCGCGGTCGCGCGCAGGCCATCTCCTATCGCGATCAGCACCGCGCCGAGCCCCAGAAACGCAAAGGGCACGACGTGCGTGTAGAAGCAGACGAGCAGCACGAGCGCGAAACCAACCTCGCGCGCCCGCGTGGGGTGCTCGCGCAGCCGCACGGCCAAGGCCAGCCCGTAGAACATCAGGGGCAAGGCGGCGATGAAGTTGAAGAAGCCGAGAATCAGGTGGGCGTTGTAGGTCAGCGGAAACGCGAACAGGGCGAGGCGTTCGTCACGGCCCAGGGCCGAGAGCAGCGACGCGAGCGAAAAAGGCAGGGCCACGAGCGCGCAGGCGAGCAGCAGCTTATTGCCGAGCGCGACCCCGAAGGGGTAGGACAAGAGCCACGACAGCCCGTAGTAGGCGAGGTACTGGGTCCGAAAGAGATGGATCTCGAACAGCTCGCCCAGCCCGAGCTCGGGGTAATGACGCAGCACCGAGATCGCCGAAAGGTGCTGCGGAAGATCTTGAAGCGGTGGGTGCTGGGCCCGGAACAACGGCACGACTGCCGCCACCGAGAGCGTGCCGAACACCGCCCACCAGAAGACGCGTGCGCGCATGCAAATCAGCGACGCAACAGGCGCCCGATGTTGCGCTGCTCCCACTCGAGGGCGCGGGCGTAGTGCCGGAAGCGGCTTTCGCTCTCACGAAACTCGGGCGTGTGCAGCTCGCGACGTCCACCGCGCACGGGCATGGGCAACATGTGGTGCAACATCTCGTGGAACACGACGTACTCGACGAAGTAGCGGGGTACCCAGCTGCGGTCGAGGGTCGGGTGGATGCGGATGAGCTTTCGGTCGGCGCAATAGGTGCCGAGCTTGATCGACTTGCGCTGGGTCCGGTCGCGCGGCTGCGTGCGACGCCCCCAACCCACCTGGGCGTCGACCATGCCCTGGAAGTAGGTGTCGTTGAGGCGGTTGAAGATGGCTTTGAGGTCGTGCTTCTCACCCGCCGTGACGAGCTTCGCGCCTGAGCGCCGCTTCGGCGGGCGGATGCGCTGCTGGTTGGCCTCGATGTAAGCGCCCACGGTGGTCGACGCGGCGCGGTCGGCGTCGCGCAGGTAGCGGCCGAGGGCGCGCTGGGTGAACGGATCGGCGTCGAGGAACATGTGGTGGATGCCCACCCACACGCTGTCACCCTCGTCGTGGGCCGAGACCATGGTGCGCCGGTTGTCGGTGATGGCGAGCACGATGCGCTTGCCGAGCACACGGCGCAGGCTCTTCTCGAGCTGCTGACGCGCACCCTCGTGTACGAACAGGTGCGGCAGCGTCGTCGACGCACGCGGCTCATCGGCGTGCAGCGACACGGGCACGCGCACCGCGGAACGCGCGAGTTGCCTCGCAGCGACGAGCCCTGGACCGGGACGCTTGCTGTGCGGCGAAGGCCCGGCGGTGACGAGGCGGTGGCGCAGCTGTCCCTTGGCGCGGGATGTCAGAAACGGCAGAGAGACCATGCCCTGTGACACCGTGTTCCTCCGCGGCCCAAACGGGCCGACACCACCAGGAATGAGCCGAAGCTGCCCACACCTCAAAGTTAGGTTAGCTTCAATGATATCGAGCGATTAGCCGCCGACACCCGGGGCACGCTAGAGTGGGGGGCGGCCGGTGTCAAGCGGAGGTCCGAGGGGGTTTGTAAGCACCCGAAAATGCTCGCTTCGACCGCCGAAGCGGGAGCCGCAAAGGAGCTTGACGGCGGCGCGGGCCCGCGCGTTGACGCAACCTCGGACAGCGGGTAGGTGCCGGTGGGAGATGCCGATGGTTCAGATCCTGTATTTCGCCGCAGCACGCGACCTGGCAGGGGCCGCCTCCGAACAGGTCGAGCTGCCTTCCACGCTCACGGCCGGAGACTTTCGGGCCTGGCTCAGCGCACACAAGCCACGGCTTGCGCCCTACCTGCCGCGGATGCGCTTGGCGCTCAACGGCGAGCTTTCGGGCGAGGACATCCAGATCGGCGACGGCGACGAGGTGTGTATCCTGCCGCCGGTAGCGGGCGGCAGCCAGCTCGCGGAGGTCCGCGATCAACCGCTCTCGGTCGACGAGGTGCTCAGGGCCGTGCAGCACCCCGAGGCGGGCGGCATCGCCATCTTTCTCGGCGTGGTGCGCGATCACCACGAGGGCAAGGCCGTGGCGCGCCTCGACTACGAATCGCACGTCACGCTCGCCAACAAGGAGCTCTCGCGCATCCTCGAGACGCTGATGGCGGCCCATCCAGGCACGCGTATCGCGGCCCTGCATCGTGTGGGCGAGCTTGCCATTGGGGACGCGGCGGTGGTGGTCGCCGCCAGTGCCCCCCACCGTGCCGAAGCCTTCGCCGCATGCCGCCAGGCGATCGACCAAATCAAAGCCAGTGTGCCGATTTGGAAGAGGGAATGGTCGCCCGACGGCAGCGCGCTGTGGGTCAATCTGGAGAGCGACGAGCGCACCTGAGCGCACCTCAGCTGTGTCGAGGAGTCGACACGGAGCGCTTCTCGCCGGATAACCAAGGGATGAGCGGCGACGCAGGCGACGAGAGGGGTGCGCCCACCCAGCCACCCCGCGGCCCTTCCGGGGACAACGCGAAGGGGCTCGACGGCCTCCTGGACCACGACGAGCAGGGTGCGGAGGAGCGGCTGCAGTCGACCCGCGAGAGCCTGCGCAAGCTGGGGGAGCGCTTTCAGCGCCTCGCGAACACGGTAGGCGCCCTGCAAGGCAGCCTGGCCGAGCTACGCGAGGAGCAGCAGGTCACCGAGACGAAACTGGAGCGGGCCGTGTCCCGCATGCAGGCGCGTCTCGAACAGCTCAAGGAAGCCCGCCAGGTGCAGGCCGAGACCCAGGCGCGCGTCGAAGAGACCCGGCGCGTCCTGCTATCGACCTGTCCGCCGCCCGCGGCGGAGCCCGTGCCCCAGCCAGCCGGCTGTGAGGACGAGCCGAACGCGGAGCTCTCTGGCTCGGAAGACCGCGAAGAGCTGCCCCCGCGCGACACCCTGCATTGACGCGGGCGCGGACGGCCGGGCTGAGGCTTCTCATGCCCTGCGCGAAAACACGCGCTTACAGTCCAAGGGGTGCAGGCCGAACGACAGGACGGACAGATCCGCTTTCTCAACGCCGAGGGAGCGCGCCTCGAGTACCGCCTGATCGAGAGCCGAGCCGCCACGGCACCCACCCTCGTGCTCCTGCATGAGGGGCTCGGCTGCGTCGATGCTTGGGGACGCTTTCCAGAACGGCTCAGCCAGCGCACGGGCTTGCCCGTGTTCGTGTACAGCCGTCAGGGCTATGGCCGCTCCGATCCGGCGAGCGCACCACGCCCCGTGAGCTACCTGCACCACGAGGCGCTGCGCGTGTTGCCGCGGGTGCTCGAGGCCGGGGGCATCGAGCAGTACCTGCTGTTCGGACACTCGGACGGCGCATCGATCGCGCTGATCCACGCGGGTGAGCCAGCGGGCGAGGGCCTGTTGGGCGTGATCGCCGTCGCCCCCCACGTGCTCGTGGAAGACTGTGTGCGACCCGCCATCGAGCGCACACGTCACGCCTTCGAGCACGGCCTTTTGCGCGAGCGGCTCGCGCGCCTGCACGGCGACAACACCGAGGGCGCCTTCTACGGCTGGTGCCGCACCTGGCTTGCGCCCGTATTCTGTCAGTGGAACATCGAGCCCTTTCTCGAGAGCATCCGCGTTCCGCTGCTCACGATCCAAGGCACCGATGACGAGTACGCGACGTGGAGACAGGTGGAGGCCATCCGCGCGCGCATCGACAGCGAGGTGCTCCAGGTACGCGCCGGCCACTTTCCGCACCGCGACGAGGAGGAGGTGGTGCTCGACGCGACGGCCGCATTCGTCCGCAGCGACATCATCTCGTGACGAAAGCGAGAAGAAGGAAGGCCACGCTCAGCACAGCAAGCGAGACCAATGAGGTGCTCGCATGGATGATCTTTCGAAGTTCGCAGCGCGGGTCCTCGCCAAGACCACCGCGAAGGCTTGCGTCCCGGCCGCCGTGATGTGCGGGCTTTTGCTGGGCGCGTGCGACGGTGTGCCGGCGGGGCCGGCTCAGTGCGACGACGGGGCGTTCTGTGAGGAGCAGCAGGCCGACAGCGCCGATGGCACGCCTTCCGCGGGTGACTCTGCGGGACGTGCTCCGGACGTATCGAGCCGGGCCGACGCCCTACCCTGCGAGGTCGAGCCGATCGTGCGGGAACGCTGCGGCCTGTGCCATGGTGAGACGCCCAGCTACGGCGCTCCCATGTCGCTCGCGTCCCACGCCGACTTCGCGGCACAGGCGCCGAGCTCCGTGCTGCAGACCACGGCCGCCGCCGTCCGCTCTCGCATCCCCGAAGCGACTCCGACCCGACGCATGCCACCCGTGGGCCAGCCGGCGCTCACCGCCGAGGAGCTGTCGACGCTCGACGCGTGGCTAGCCCAAGGTGCTCCTGCCCGGGTGGGCTCCTGCGAAGGCTCGGGCCCAGACGCGGGCACCACGCCTCAGGAGCCCGTGCGCGACAGCTCCCTCAGCTGCTTTCCGCTGCTCGCACACGCCCCAGGCGACAAGAACGCCCCGTACCAGGTGGGCCAAGTGACGGACTCGTACGTGAACTTCACGTTCACCCCACCGTGGCAAGGCACCTTGTACGCGCACGAGCTGCACACCCTGATCGACAACCCGAAGGTCGTACACCACTGGCTCCTGTACAAGAACACGTCCTTGGGCAACGACGGTGCCGTCAACCCCTCGGCGGGCGCGCACCCAGGCGCGGAGCTCATGTTCGGCTGGGCGCCCGGCGGGGGCGACCTGTTCCTCGATACGCTGGACGCCTCGGGCGACGTCGGCCTGCGCCTGGAAGGCAACGTAAGCTACACCCTCGAGCTGCACTACAACAGCAACGATGCCAGCGCGGTCGACCGCTCGGGCGTCGAGGTGTGCGGGCGCGAGCGAGAGCCCGCGAATGTCGCCTCGAATGCTTGGCTGGGCACAGACCTCGTCTTCGGCACGTCCGCCCAAGGGACGTGCGATCCGCTGAGCGAAGAGCCGATCCACATCATCGGCATCATGCCGCACATGCACACGAAGGGAACGCACATGCGCGCCGTGATCTCGCGCGCGAATGGCGAGAGCGAGGTTCTGCACGACGAGCCCTTCGACTTCAACTATCAGACGCTGTATCCGAAGGACGTCTGGCTCATGCCGGGCGACCGCATCACCACGA